>CAZMDV010000030.1:0-14547 GCA_964564875.1 uncultured Salinivenus sp. | reverse complement strand
TCTTTGGCGGGTTCACAGCGCTCATCGACCGGCCCGCGTACAGCACGTCTTTCTCAGGGTCGAGGGCCATCAGTCCTGGCACCTCAAAGTCATCCAGCCGATCGACAATCTCGTTTTGCCGGTTGAACTTGAGGATCGTATTCGCCCCGATCAGGCTCACGTACCAGTGACTGCCGTCCGGCTCGGCTAGCACGTGGTGGGGCTTTGCGTTCTCCGAAAAGCCCCGCTCCTTCAGGTCGACGGTCGTCTCGACCGACATTGACGCCATGTCGATCACCGAGACAGTGGCTTCGCCCTGGTTGCATACGTAGAGGTTTGGGCTCGGCGCCTGGCCGGGGGCGGGGGTCCCCCCAAGCAGAAGCACAACGAGGATCAGGAGCGAAAGGAATTTGCGCATAAAGAATCCAGATCGAGTTTCTTCAATGCAGGGTGGACGAGTGGTACAAGGTCGTCCCACCGCCCGTCGGGAAGAGCCGCGCAGGCCACTTACAGCTCCTGCTTCGGCTTCTCCAGTACGAACAGGCCCTCCCCGATGCTCGACACCACGACGATTCCGCTGTCGAAGTACGGGTAGTTGCTCCATGAGCCCTGGAAGCCGGGGTCGTTCTCGCCGTAGGGCTGGGTGTCGAAGTGCGCCACTTCTTCCGGATTCTCCCGGTCGCTGATGTCAACGACGCGCAGTCCGCTCTTGTAGTTCGACTGGTACATCGTGGAGCCTTCCACGTACAGGTTGTGATCAATCGACTCCTCCGGAAGCATGAACTCGTTGACTAGCTTCGGATTGTCGAGGTCCTTCAGGTCCCACACCAGCGTGCGGGTGCGCTCGGCCTTGCCCTGCGCCTCGTCGAGCTCGTCGTTCTGGTAGAAGTAGCGCTGCTGTTCGTCGAACCAGCCCTGGTGGACGTAGCCGTAGTCCGGGTAGGAGCCCGTCGAGACCGCGTAGGCGCTGTCCTTGTTCGTCACGTCCGCAATGCTGAGGGCGGTCTCATTGGAGCCAACGCAGATCTCGCGGCCCTGGTAGTCGGCGTCCGGGCCGTTGTATACGACGCACTGGGCGTCATGTACGTAGCCGGTGCCGGAGCGGCCGGTGGAGGGATCCGCGAAGCAGCCCTCGAAGGTGGGGTTCATCGGATCCTGTATGTTGATCATGTGGAGCCCACCGCCGCAGGTCTTGCCTCCGCCGCTGCTGCCGACAGCGTAGGCGTAACCCCTTTCTTCGTTGATGACGATATTGTGGACGCTATTCACCTTGTCGTAGAAGGCGTCTCGCTCAAAGGTGACTGGCATCTGGTCGGCGTTCACGTTGCGGAGTCGGGTCAGGTCAAAGACCTGCATGCCGTGATCCTTGGCGTTGTCGGCCACCACGAAGGCGTGATCCTTGTACACCTTGATGTCGCGCCAGGAATTGATTCGGGCGCCCTCCGTGAGCGGCAACTCGCCAACGTACTTCGGATTCGTCGGGTCGCTAATGTCTACGAATGCGGCGCCATCCGTTCGTCCCACAAGGGCGTACTCGGTGCCGGTTTCGGGGTCAGTCCAACCCCAGATGTCGTTCAGCTCGATGCCCCGCTCGCCCCCAATGTCCTTGATCGGGAGGAACGATTTTAGATCCACTTTCTCACAGGAGAACTGGGCGACGTTACCGTTTGCACAGTTTCGCTCCTCGCCTGTCATGGCGCTGAGGACTGCGCCGGTGGAGGGCGAGATGGGATCGGTCTGGGTCCAACGGTCCTGCTCAAGCGAATAGATGCCCATTGTACCGGCGCCGTGATCATCTCCCGGGAGGCCGGCGGCGATGATAGACGTGCCCCCTGCCAGGGTGGCCCCCAGGCCATTTCCGGATTCTGCTTCGGAATGCGTCACCCGCGTGACGCCGGTCCAGGAGCCGTCGTCGCGTTCGTAGCGGTAGAGGGCTCCGCTCTGATCCGAGGCGCCCGGGGCCCCCACCCATACGTCCGACCCAGCGTGGGCGAAGGCGGCCCCAAAGAGGTGCCGGGAGGTCCCATCGAAGGGAAGAAGGCGACCGTCGATCGTCCACGTCTTGTCCCCCATGTTCTCCTCCGCATCGGCGGACAGGCTGTACGCCACCCCCGTGGCGTCGTAGGCCCGCGGAGCGCCGACGAGCACCTTGTCGTTGACCTTCTGAATCGCACTTCCGAAGCGGGCGCTTCCACTCAGCCCGCTGGGCGTGACCGTCTGCGCTTCTGTCCAGCCGTCGTCGCCCTGGCGGAACGCAACGACCGCGCCACTCTGGTGCTTCGGCGCCGCAACGAGGAGGTGGTCGCCTGACGCAAGCAGAGCGCTTGCAAACCCGGCGTCCGATCCGACCTTCTTGCTCCGGAGGACTGTGGTCTCCATCCACTGCCCAGATCCTTGCCGCTCGAAGACGTGGACGGCGCCGGACGTGAGAGTGTCGTTTTTCGTCATCGAAACCGTGGCGGACGTGCCCACGAAGAGCCGATCGCCCGCGAGCAGCACGCTCCGACCGAAGTCTGAGGTGCTGTCGGCTGCCATGACCCGTGCGGTCTGGGTCCAGCCGTCCGTTCCGGACTGAAACACGTGGGCGGCGCCTGCCGAGGGGGCCCCCACGACAAGTTGCTCTGCGTCAACGTCGAGGGCCGACCCAAATCCGTCACCGACCTCTCCATCTTCCGCCTCCAGGTATGTTGTTTCCACCCATTCGTTTCCGTCCTTCGCGTACACGTACGTGCGCCCCGGAGTGTGGATATTCCGCGGCTCACCGACGAATACCCGGTCGGCCTCCGCATCAAGCGTCCCGGCGAAGCCCTTCATCTGTGCGGTGGGGCTCATGGGGGTCGTCTGGGCCACGGCGGGCGCGCTCCAGGCGACGAAGCAAAGTGCGAGACTCAGGAAAAAGGACAGTCGTTTCATAAGGATCGAGATCGCGTGTCTGAACAGGACGAAGGATGACGTTAACTCAAAACGACATCTTCATGATAGCTGCCTGCGACGGTGGAGTTTCGGCAACTTCCCCGTATGTCGATACGCCATCGTTACTTCACGGACTTTGGGGCCTTGGGCCCAGCGTCCCGTCGCGCGACGCTGCAGGGAGCGAGGAGGGCCGCCTCCCTTTTTCTCTCCACCGGGGGCTCAACTGCCAGGGCGCCCGAATTATTGCCGACGACCAGATTCTCCAGTCCCCTCCGGCCGGAGATAATCTACAGCCCAGGTCGGGACACAGGCCCGGAGGCCGTGTCGTCAGCGGGGCCGACCTTCGCGGGAGCCAACGTTCAAGCTCACTCGCTGGGGGCCGCGCCTACTCCATCAGGAGGTCGAGCAGGCGAATGATGCGGCGGCGGAGACGACGGCGGTCCACGATCATGTCTACGAACCCGTGGTCCTGAAGGAATTCGGACTTCTGAAATCCTTCCGGCAGGTCCGACCCAATCGTCTCGCGAATAACACGGGGCCCGGCAAACCCGATGAGCGCGTCCGGCTCCGCGATGTGAATGTCGCCGAGCATCGCAAACGAGGCCGTCACGCCGCCCGTCGTGGGGTGGGTAAGGATCGAGATGAACGGCAGGCCCGCGTCGTCGAGGCGCGTGAGGTGGGCGCTCGTCTTGGCCATCTGCATGAGGCTAAGCGCTCCTTCCATCATGCGGGCCCCGCCGCTCTGCGCAATGGTGATGAGTGGCATCTCCCGGGTGTACGCGCGCTTGATGGCCCGCGCCACAATTTCGCCGACGACCGAGCCCATCGACCCCCCGATGAAGCTGAAGTCCATCCCCGCCATGGACACCGGATGGCCCCCAACAGCCCCGGTCGCCGCCTGGGCGGCTTCGTTCTGCCCGGTGTCCTCCATCGCGCTCTCCAGCCGCTGCGCGTAGGACTTGCGGTCCTCGAAGTCGAGCGCGTCTACAGACCGGAGGTCGGTGTCGTGCAGGTCGTAGTCGCCGTTGTCGAAGAGGAAGTCGAAGTACTTGTGGCTGTCCATGCCGAAGTGATACCCCGAGCCGGGAAAGACCAGCAGATTGTCCTCCAGCTCGCGCCGGTTGGTGATCTCACCCGTCTCCGGACACTTCACCCATTGCCCTTCCGGCATCTCATTTTGCTCTTCGCGGGTGGTACGGATGCCAGCCTTCTCGCGCCGAAACCAGGGCATAGCGGTGTGGGGTAGCAAGTGTCGAGTGGCGAACAGTGGTTGAGGGACGTCCTGCAGTCTTTCAGGAAGATCAGAAACCCCGTCCCCAAAGTCCAGGCAAATCTCAGGCAAAGGGGGACGGGGCAGGGGTGGCGTGCACGTCCTTGACGTAGAACGGTTCGAACGACGCCACGTCATCGGGGCCCTCTGCGGCGAGGCGTTGCCGGCCGCGCCAGGCCACCCTGGCAGCTGAGGGCGGCAACTCGTCCGACGGCACGAAGGTCTGCGGGGCGTCCACCGCCGCGAGCGACTCCCGGCTCTTGGGAGCGCCGTCGCCCACGAGCCACAGTCGACCCGGGACGCCTCCTACCCAGTCGGGAAGCGCCTCGACCGGCAGAGCCCTCGTGGGAGCGTGCGCCCTCACATCGTCCGTCGTCACCCGGTAGGCCCCAGCGTACACCTCGTCGCGCCGAGCGTCGAGGAGCGCGCACACCACGTCGCCGGGCGCCGCCAGGGGCCGCAATCGCGCCGCATAGGCCTCCAGCGTCGGGACTCCCACGAGAGCCGCGTCGGCGGACAAGGCCCAGCCTTTCGCCGTACTCACCCCAATGCGCAAGCCGGTATAGGAGCCCGGTCCTTTCGAGACCGCCACGGCATCTAGCTCCGCCGGCGACACATCGGCATGACGAAGGACATCTTCCACGAGGGGGGTCAGGCGTTCGGCATGGATGCGGGGACGGTGGAGGTGGGCCTGCGCAATCACGTCCTCCTCTCGGAGAACAGCCACGCCACAGGTGGCAGTCGCGGTTTCGAGGGCGAGAAGAACCACAGCGTCCAGAGGATCAGATTCGACGCACAGCACCGACCCGCCCCCATCAGTCCATCACGAGGCCGCCGTCAACGATGAGGTTTTGTCCCGTCACGGCCCGGGCCCAGGGTGACGCGAAGAATAGGACCGCGTCGGCCACTTCCTCGGGGGTCGTCACGGTTCCACGCGGGGTGTTCTGCCGGATGGCGTCGAACACGGCGTCCGAGGTTGCGGCGCTAGCGTCCGTCTCGTCGAGCAGCCCGCCCGAGACCACATTGGCCGTAATTCCATCGGGGCCGAGTTCGCTGGCGACGTTGCGCACGAAGCCGAGCAGCGCCGCCTTTCCAGTCGTGTAGTCGTGGTACGGGACGGCCGGATTCTGCACGAGGTTCGAGCTAATGCCTACAAAGCGCCCCTCCCCCGCCGTCCGCATGCCGGGCAGACAGGCCCGGAGCAGGTGCAGCGCCCCCTTGACCGACCCGTCCAGTTGTGCCTGATAGTCGTCCCACTCGATCGTGTCGATAATGTCCCGGTTCTCCGCGTCGAAGCGATAGTCAATGAGGGCATTGTGAATGGCCGTCGTCACGGGATCCCCGAAGTGGTCGGCAGCGGTGTCGACCATGGCCTGTACGGCGTCCGGGTCGCGCACGTCGGCTTGCACGGACAGGGCCCGGTCGCCGATGTCGGTGGCAACCGCGTCGGCCTGATCGGCACTCTGGTAGTAGTTGACCACCACGCGGGCCCCTTCCCGCCCGAAGGCCCGGGCGATGGCGGCCCCTAGGCCTCGACTGGCCCCAGTAATGACGACAACTTGATTCTCTAGAGCGAGCATGACGCGCACTGGCTTCTGTAAAAAACAAGCGATGCGAAGCCAGAGGACGTGGCCCCCCCACATTCCCCGGAGGTCGGGACGCTTCCTGCGCCGGTACGAGCCGGATCAGGTTCGGAGGGTGTTTCTCAGCCCGTGCGCACGGAGCGACGGGCACCCCTGGCCTTGCCGTCGAGCAAGGTACCCGCTCCGGGCCGCACTTGCAATCACGTCACTTTCCAAACGACGGTCTCTTCTCCCCCGCCGGCACGGGCACCTCAATGCGGTTTTCGGGCGGCGGCAGGGGACAGGCATAATCCGGGTTGTAGGCACAGGTGGGGTTGTACGTCCGGTTGAAGTCCACCACTGCAGAGTCTTCCCCCACCGGTTTCAAGTCGACGTACCGCCCGGCCTTGTATGTCGTGTGGCCGTTCGTCGAGTCAGCGAAGGGAATCCAGAGCCGCCCCCGTTTGCCATCACCCTCTCCCCGGAACACGGCCAGGTCTGCTGGTCCACTCGGGAGTGGCACCGTTACCTGACCCACTCGGACGTGAGGCCGTACTCCGCCCGTGCTCTCAGCGATCATGACCGTATCGGGCGTCGCAGCCCGCTGCAGGGAAACCACGTGGCGGTAGGTGGGATCGACGTCGTAGAAATTCAGGCCCCTAAACGCATCGCGCCGGTCGGGCGGCACGACGCTCTCTTTCTCTCGCATCCGCATGTCGCGCTCAACGCGGGTCTCCATGACCGTTTGCTCATAGTCGGTCGTCGGGGCCTCCTCGCCGCAGGCCAGCACGACGGCCCCTACGCATACGAGAAGCAGGAAACGAACCCGGGCCATACGCGTCAGCTCGCAGGATGAAACTAACGACCGCCGCTCAGCGGGCGTCGCCTGAGCGCGATTCGTATTGCGCAAACACCGCCGTCTCACCCTCCGGCGTGAAGGTAAGCACCTTGTAGGGCTCCACTCGATTCCCCCGCTCCATCCCCGGCGAGCCCACCGGCATGCCCGGCACACTAAGGCCCCGCACCTCTGGCTCTTCCCGGAGGAGCCGCTTCACATCCTGGGCCGGCACGTGGCCCTCCACCACGTAGTTGCCTACCACGGCGGTGTGGCACGCCGCGAGCGACGAGGGCAGGCCGACCTGCTTTTTTACCGGCCGTACGTTAAACCGCGACTCAACCTTGACCGAGAAGCCCTGCTCTTGCATGTGCGTTACCCATTCTGCACAGCAGCTGCAGGAGGGGCTCTTATACACCGTGACGGTTGGAAGATCGGCCGACTGTCCAAACTGCTGCCCAAACTGGAGGTACGCCCCCACCCCGAGGAGGGCCAGGACTATTCCCACTCCGAAGGCTCTCAGATGCGACCACTGCGACAAGGAGGAAGCCATAGGGAAAGAACGCTGATACGGAAAACGCCGAGCATCATCCAAAACCCAACCGGCGAGTCCGTGTTTCAGACGATGCTAGGAACGGCGATGCAAACAACGCGGTTTTCCGCGAGCAGAGGTTCCTTTGCGGTCGCCGCCACCAAGCCCTTTCGGCGCGCCCGAAGCGCTTTTATTCTCCCCGTTCGTTCTGTAAACTAAGAGTTACGTGGGCCGACCTTGCTCCCGCCGCTCGGCCCGCAGCCGCTTCCGACGCTCGCCCATCAACCGCCCGTGACACCGATGACGATTACCGACGCCCAACAGATTCGCAATGTTGCCCTGGTCGGCCACCAGGGCAGCGGCAAAACCGCCCTGTCCGAGGCCCTGCTCCACACGAGCGGCGCCCTCACCCGCGCCGGCTCCGTACCGGAGGGCACGACAAAGAGCGATCATCATGAAAGCGAAAAGGAGCGGCAGATGTCGATTTTTACCACGCTGCTCCACGCCGAATGGAACGATCAAAAAATCAATATTCTCGACACTCCGGGCTATCCCGACTTCGCGAGCGAAGTGATTGCCTCGATGCGCGTGGCCGACACAGCCCTCCATGTCGTGGACGCGCGCTCGGGAGTAGAGGTAGGCACGGAGATGGCCTGGTCGTACGGTGAACAGACAGAGACCCCTTCCCTGTTCGTGGTCAACCACATCGACCACTCGAACACCGACTTCCAGTCCATCGTCGACGAGATCGAAGAGCGCTTTGGGCGGGGCGCCACGGCCATTCAGATTCCGGCGGGCGAGGGCTCCCGCACCCTGATCGACGTACTGCAGATGCAACAACTGCACTACCCAGAGGGCGAGACCGAGCCGGAGGTCCAGCCCATCGATGACGCCGTCGAGGACAAGGCCCGGGAGTTGCACGAGACGCTCGTCGAGGACATTGCCGCCAGCGACGACTCGCTCATGGAGACCTACTTCGAACAGGGGGAGCTTACGGAGGATCAGATGCGGAACGGCCTTCGGGCGGCCATGATCGACCGGGAGCTGTATCCTGTGTTCGTCGCCAGCGCCACGGAAGAGGTCGGGATTTCTCGGCTCATGGACTTCATCGGTGGGGTATGTCCCTCGCCCGCGAGCCGGTTGATCGAGACGGAGGACGGGCAGGAGCTGACAGCTGATCCGGACGACGACCCGGTTGCCTTCGTCTACCGCACCATGGCCCAGGAGCACGTTGGGGAGTACTCGTACGTCCGCGTCTTCGACGGCACGGTCGAGTCGGGCCAGGACCTCGAAAACGCGACGACCGGGACCACCGAGCGCATCGGGCAGATGTACGAGCTCAACGGCGAGAACCGAAACAACGTCCCGCGCCTCGTGGCCGGCGACCTTGGCGCTCTGGTGAAGCTCGAGGACACCAGCACGAACGATACGCTCCGGGCGGAGGGCTCGGATGTGACCATCCCACCCATCCAGTTCCCCGCCCCCCGTTACCGCATGGCCGTCCGCGCAGTCCAGGAAGGACAGGAGGACAAGTTGGCCCGGGGCCTCCACCAAATTACCGACGAGGACCCGTCGCTCGTCTTCAACCACGACGCGCTGCTCAACCAGCTCACCCTAAGTGGTCTCGGCGAGATGCACCTGCAGATCGCCAAGACGCGGCTCGAGCGGCAGGCGGGCGTCGAGGTGGAGTTCGTGAAGCCGCGCATTTCCTATCGGGAGACGATACAGAACCGCGCCACAGCCGAGCACCGGCACAAGAAGCAGTCGGGTGGCGCTGGGGAGTTTGCGGACATCTCCATGATGGTCGAACCTCTCGACGGCGAGTTTCATCCCCCGGACTACGTCGACGTGCGGGACGAGGAGACCATAGAGACCGAGTGGGAATCGGAGATCCACTTCGTCGACGCCATCGTGGGGGGTGTTATCGACATGAACAAGTTCTTCTCCTCTATCCAAAAAGGCGTCCTTAACGTGATGGAGGAGGGGCCCGTGGCCGGCTTCCCGGTGGGCGACGTGCGGGTCGTCATTTACGATGGCGGCATGCATCCGGTCGACTCGAACGAGGCGGCCTTCAAGCGCGCCGCATTTGCGTGCTTCCGCAAGGCCTTCCGGAAGGCCAATCCGGTACTTCTAGAGCCCATCCACGAAGTGACCATCACCACGCCCGACGACTACACCGGCGATATCATCAGCGACCTCAATACGCGTCGCGGTCGCGTCCAGGGCATCGACACGCAGGGACCGCTTCAGAAGATCACCGCCGAGGTCCCCGAGGGGGAGCTCCATCAGTACTCGACCACGCTCCGCTCCCTGACCCAGGGTCGTGGCCTGCACCAGACAAAGTTCAGCCACTACGAGTCGATGCCGGGCAACGTGCAGGAGGAGGTCGTGGAGGAGGCGACCGCCGAGGCAGCGGCGTAGTGTCCGTCTCCTCCATCCGGGCCGGCACTCCGTTTCCAAACGCGAGACTCTCGGCTGATTTTCCGTCCCCCGTCACGCTCGGCCGCCGAGCCATATGCATTCCGCCCACAGGAGAGCACGCAGGGCCCAAATGCCTCGTGCCCTCCGCCGTCTCTGTGCATTCTGAAGGCTGAAGCGCACCGCAGACCGGCAATAGTCCCCTAGACTGGGCGTAGCTCCCCCGATCAATTCGTGAATTGCCGATCAACGTCTGTTTGCGGCCACCATCGAGATCTGGAGGGACGGATGAGGAAAAGCGTGCAGTTGTCTATGAAAATAGACACGACACGCCTGAATTGGTGTCTCTCTGATCGCTCTGCTCTCCCCTAGCCCCCCCTTTGGGGTTATATAACTTTTCGGAGCAGCAAGGGAGATGCCTTGGCTTGATCCCGCGGCTCTTTCCGCCTATCCTTGTATGAGAATTTTCGAAGCAAGGCTCAGCATCGAAAGAGTAGAAAGCAGACCCCCTCTCTCGTCCGTGAAGAATTCGTCTCGTTCCGCTCATCGCGAGCGCAGTCGACCCGACGTAAGACACTTGGTCCAAAAATTGTAGATCAGCTCTGTAGTACCGTGACCCGCAGACTTCTGTCGCGGTCGAGGGGTGCGGGTCCGAAGCAAGAAGTTCCTCGCTCTCGACACGTTTCCGGAACTCGGGAGGGCACTCCATTTTCGGTGCTCCAATTCTAGCACGACGAGAGGGACAAAATCTACTACGACTGAAGAGGCCAAAGAAGCGGAAAGGGACGCCGGACACGTAGGACCTGCAGTTGGGCAGACCTTATTTCTGTACACAGACGATACTCGCTATTCCGACGAATCTCATCTGCCGCCCTCCTCTTCCCCTGTAGACTGTTTCTGCTTCTGCGTCCGTAGGGCACAGAATTCGCGCTGTGCCCGCTGATGAACTCCGCCAGTCTATGACTCCGAAGGAGGTCACCACGATGAACGGTCTCCCACGACGGGATGGGGCCACGACTGATTCCATTTTCCGTCGGCGGGAAATGCACGGGTACCCACGTGGGAGATCACACGCATTGCGAACAGACTTCACCAACTGGACTGAACCTGCTTTTTTATGATCACTATTGTCGACGTCGAGACGGAACGCACCCTCGACGAGTACGCAGCCTACGCGTCGCTCAAGCGCCCCGTCGAGGACCTTCGGGCCGTGGCGAAGCAATACGCAGACCGCCTCGAGGACCGAACCGTCTGGATGGTCAACTCGACCGCCCAGGGCGGCGGCGTGGCCGAGATGCTGCCCAAGGTGGTGTCCATCCTTCGCGAACTCGGCGTGTCCACCGAGTGGGCCGTCATCGTGAGCGAGGAGGACCGGTTCTTTCAGCTGACGAAGCACATCCACAACCTCATTCACGGGACGGGAGACCCGCATCTCAGTGCCGACGACCGGGCGCTATACCGGTCCGTCAGCGAAAACATGGCCGAACGTCTTGCGCGTCGCGTGGAGCCGGGCGATCCGGTGGTCGTGCACGATCCGCAGCCGCTGGGCACCGGCGCGCTTCTGAAGGAACGGATGGACGTTCCCGCGATCTGGCGCTGCCACATCGGCCTCGATGAGAGCAATGCCGCAACCCGAACGGCGTGGGACTTTCTGGAACCGTGGGCCAGCACGTACGACGAGACCATCTTTTCCCTTCGCGACTACGTGCCCGCCTTCCTCGAAGACCGGGCCGACCTCATCCAACCGGCCCTGAATCCGCTGAGTCCCAAGAACCGGACGCTGTCCGTATCCGAGTTGAAGGAGATCCTGCGTCGGGCCCGACTGTCTGGCTCGCCCCATCCGACGGTCGACCCGGACTTTGCCCCCCCCGCCCGGCGCCTGCAACGAGACGGCTCTTTCGCCCCTGCGACCCGGCCCGAAGACCTCGGTCTCATGGACCGTCCCATCGTCACGCAGATCTCACGCTGGGATCGCCTGAAGGGCTTCGCCCCTCTGATGCAGGGCTTTGCCCGGATGAAGGAGCTGAGCTTCCTCGACCACCACACTACGTCCGATCGCGAGCGGCGCCGCCTTTCGCTGTCCCGCCTGGTTCTTGCCGGTCCCGACCCCGATTCGGTCTCGGATGACCCGGAGGGTCAGGAGGTCTTCAACGAGATCTGCAGCCTGTGGCACGACCTCCCCACCGAAATCCAGCGGGACGTGGCCATCATTACCCTGCCCATGACGTCGCGCCGTGTCAATGCCCTCATGGTGAATGCCCTGCAGCGCTGCTCGACCATCGTCGCCCAGAACTCGCTGCAGGAAGGCTTTGGCCTCACCGTCACGGAGGCGATGTGGAAGCGACGGCCCGTGCTCGGCACCCACGCCGCCGGCATCCGCGAGCAGGTACAAGACGGGGTTCACGGCCGCCTCACGCCCCAGGCCGAGGATCCGGAAGGCATCGCCCACACGATCCACGAGATGCTGAATGCCGAGGAAGAGCGGAAGAAGTGGGCCCGCAATGCCCGCCGTCGCGTCTCGGAGCGCTACCTCGTGTTCGCGCAGGTCCGCCGCTGGTTAGAGGTGTTGGCCCAGGCGGTGGACCGGAAGGAAGCGGTGTCGAGGGATGGTCATGCCGCAGTATAAGAGGCCTCCGATTGGAAGGATCTGGAGTCTCCGAGCGCCACTCCGGGTGCCGCCCTGCTCTCGACGGCCATCACCCTGCTGTACGGGACAACCGAAGCGATCCTGCGGCGTGGCCCCTGCTCTGTCCCTGCCTTGGCTGTCTCACTGGTCCAACTTGTTCGGTCGCCTAGGCGTGCGTGGCCTCCTCTCGCATCTCTTCCCAGCTGCCCAAAGAGGGGGTTTTCCGGTCGCGCTGATCTGAGTCCTCTTCCGAGAAAACCACCTCCAGGTTCTGCTCCCCTATCCCAAATCCGCCGGCATCCAGAAACGCGTCGAAGCTTTCGAACGAGGTATGCTCGCTCATGAGGGCCGGGAGAAACAGCTCGTCGGCCGGGATCTGATGCTCTCCTTTCAGGCTCCTCTACCTGCGCGCGCATCTCGTCGAGCGTGCCTCGCGCCCGTTCGAAGATTCTCTGTCGAAGCTCGTCATTAGTGCTGATCGCCGGGCGTTTCTGACCATCGATTCGTCTTCTGACCGCAATTCCGAACGTCTCTCGTCACGCAGATCGCAGCCACGCGTCCACCTCCCCTTCCAGCGAGAATTCCGACTCGGGCGGATGCTCGAAGTCGCGGTGGACCCAGTCGCCGCTGCCGTCGAGCCGGGGGCGATACTTGCTGCGGTACCAGTCGGGGCGCGCGGCAATGTCCGACAGGGCCTCGGCAGCGGTGTCGACGTCGTCTTTCGTGTTGTAGAGGCCGAGCGAGGCCCGCACCATGCCCGGCTGTGTCTCGGGGCCACACTCTTCGCCAGAGGCCGCCCCCCCGTTGGTGCCGGTCCGCCCCAGAAGCTGGCGCACGAACGGCTGCGCGCAGAAGCACTCGTTGCGCATGGCGACCCCGAAGTAGTCGTTGAGGGCCGCGGCGACGAGGCCGTGCGGCAGGTCGTCGAGGTTGAACGTGATGACGCCGATCCGCTCGGCCACCTCCAGGCGGTGGGAGCCGTAGATCTTGAGCCCGTCGATGGCCTCGAACTGCTCCAGGGCGTACTGCGTGAGCGCCCGCTCGTCCTCCTCGATCAGGTCCATGCCGATGCGGCCGAGGAGCTGAAGCGTAGCGGCGAGCCGGAGGGCCCCGGGCAGGTTGGGCGTGCCGGCCTCCTCCCGCCCCGGCAACTCGTCCATGATCTCGTAGCGGCCCGTTTCGACCCGGTCCACGATGCCGCCGCCCACCTCCTGCGGCTCCAGTCCCTCGAAGAGCGCCTTCCGCGCCACAATGACGCCCGGGCTGCCGGGGGCGTAGATCTTGTGCCCGCTCATGCAGAGGACGTCGAGCGCTTCGTCGCCGCCCTGCCCCCGCACGCTGAGGGGCACGTGAGCGGCCGACTGCGCGGCGTCGACCACGCAGAGGGCCCCCGCCTCATGGGCGAGCCGCGCCACCTCGTGGACCGGATTTACGATGCCCGTGACATTGGAGGCGGCGGTAACGGCCACGTAGTTGAGCCGGTCGGCGTGTTCCCCGATGGCAGCCCGGAGGGCGTCCACGTCGACCCGCCCGGCCTCCCCGTCTGGATCTTTTTCCAGCGGGACGTGGACGACCTCGCCCACGTGCTTGCGGTGGGGCAGGTCGTTGGCGTGGTGCTCCATCATCGTGGTGATCACCACGTCGCGGTCGGGTCGCCGCTCGGCCAGCACCCGCGCCATGCGGTTGAGGCCCCCGGTGACGCCGCTGCCGTTAAATACGGCGGTGTAGTCGTCGGGGGCGTCCACGAAGGCGCCCACGATCGCGTGTGCCCGCTCGTAGAGGTGCGTCATGATGCGGGCCCCGGCGTGCAGCTCCGAGTGTGTGTTGGCGTAGTGCCGGAGGGCGCGCTCAACAATGTCGTCGGCGACGGTGCAGCGCAGGGTGGACGCCGCGCTGTCGAGGTACGTGCGGGGGGCCGTGCCGCCGTCGGCGAGCGGGTACTCGGTGTCGAGGCCCGTGAAGGCAGTGCCAAGCGCTTCCAGCCGATTCATTCGTTCAGACCGCGAACCGAGCGGCTCGATGCGGGCGGCGGAGGCCGATTCGATCATTATACCGGGTGCGGACTGTGAGGAGGACGGCGGTGTATCGGTTGAATTCTATGCAATAACGTAGGAATCACAAACGAGAGATGCAGCCCGTTCGCCGGGGAGCTTGCACCGAAGAACTTCAGGCGCTTCCATGTAACTCGGATCGGCCTTCCAACGTCCTCGGCACTGTCGTCGATGCGCACCCTTCTTCTCCTCGCCGCCCTCCTCGGGGGCCTGCACGCCCCTGCCCAGGCCCAAACCGTCTGGTCCCGGCCCTACGAGCCGAACCAGATTGCCCTGGAGGCCTTCGTCCCAGAGTTTCCCAGCGACGACGCGTCGGGGCGCTCCGGCGCGACGTTTCTCACAGTCACCCGTTCCTACAACG
>CAZMDV010000029.1:0-14928 GCA_964564875.1 uncultured Salinivenus sp. | reverse complement strand
TCATCTGATTTCAAGCGCAACATGGGCTCAATAATGTACGGCAACCCTCGACGCAACGCAAGAGCCACGCGTGAAAACTCAGCGTGGTGCCCGTGGAGATCGGGAGGAGAGGCCTACCTGTATGCAGACACAGAACCCTTGAAGGTGAGCCGGCTTTTCTTTGAACATCACACTCCAGTTCCTACACATGAGCGTTTCTGTTGCCGCAGGCGTAGCGCGGGAATCCATGTATGAAGGAGTTCGGATGCCTTTATCGACCAAAAAGCAAGGCCGCCATTAAGATCCGAGTGACCACCAGCCACTGAGAATTCCCTTATCGACTTCTCCGAAGAGGTAGACCATCGGGAGAGGATGAGGGGGAGGTCGTGTCAGAAGTCAACCCGTTTGTGCTCTGTAAGATGAAAGTCTGGCACCCGACAATTTCAACCTTTACGCCAGACATTTGAGTTCCCGGTTTGCGCCAGATTTATTTATTCCTGTACCAGCACAGTGGCCCTATTCGACCAGATATCTGCTCTTAGATCGAAGGCCGAAGAACAGCTCCCGCTTCTCAACACGGAGAAAAAAGTCCAGAATGCCCTTCTTCTGCCCTTTTTTGCTACGCTCGGGTATAATCCATTCGATGTCCGGGAGGTTGAGCCGGAATTCATGGTAGTTCTGGAAGAGGGAGGGACGAGGACGCTTGACTACGCGGTCAAGAAGAACCGCTCCCCGGCAATGCTCTTTCTGTACAAGGAGATCGGGACCGACCTCGATGTCTCCGATCCTGCTTCCCTGCTGCGGTGCATCGAGAACTCGGAGGCCCCCATTGGAGCGTTAACTGACGGGGTCAACTACCACTTTTACGCGAACTTGGAACCTTTCTACGCGGTCTTGAAAGGAGGTACCGTCGCTGACAGGCGCCCATTTCTGAAGTTTGATCTTTTCGACCACAAGGACAATGAGGTAAAAGATATAAGGCGACTAACGAAGTCGGAGTTTGATGCCGACCAGATCTTGCCCGAGGCCCATCACCTCAAGTACAGACGCCTGTTTCAAGAGTACCTTGAACGGCAAGGGAAAAACCCTGATCAGGCCTTCATTAGATTCCTGATGAACCAGGTCAATGAGGGGGAGTCTCCGCCCGGAGATACTGGGATGTACGAGTCGCCCGTGCGAGCAGCGCTCCACCAATTGATGAGGAGTATTGGGGAATCTCGAGACCGGGGTTCGGCTCAAGGGGAGACGAGGGAAGGGGGCGCCAAGGAAGAACCAGGGTCACGAGGTGAGGACACCCTTTCCAAAGAAGGAAGCGACGGAGGCAGCGGAAGCTCCTTCAGTCGGAAAGTCAGAGAGTTTTTTGAACAAAACTAGCGAAGTGAGGAGGACTCATTTCTTTCTCTTCTCCGGGTTTCGGGCTTGAGGTTGCCCCAGTGCAGCTCCATCAGAATTCCTCTGTTGCCTCCGTGGACTTGCTCAGCCGAGCGCTGTACAGTAGCTGTGTGGAAGGTGAAGGAATGGTCGGTCTCTGCACCCATTCTGGACTCGTCGAAGGTACTTGAAAGGTTGTGCGGTGCAGCGACTCCTGACGTGTTTGCTTGGGCGAAGACGCGGGTCGGGAATCAGAGATATAACCCCATTTCGAACAGCGAGAGCATGGCTGGATGCACTGGTCTCGAAACCCGGAGGAACCGCGAGGATCCAGGGAATTCGAAGCCCTCCCCCCGCCGAACCCGTCCTTTCCGTCACTCAATAGGGGGGATCTGAACCTCTGATTCGGGCCGTGTATTCACCTCTGGCATCTGCTGCAGCCATCGAGTGTACCCGAACGATTGCTCGCTCGGAAGAGTGACCGGCAGCCGGTCGTCCAGCAAGAGCGGGGCCGCGGTCGTAAGGGTTTCTGTGAGGCCGGAGACGGGACCCTTGGCTTCCAGGCAGAGGGTCCAGGTGGTCTCGGCGGCGGCCTTCACCGTGGTGAGTTCGCCTTCGATCGTTGCGGGAGGAGTCGCCGGGAGGTCGGTCGTAAGGGCGGATTGGGCCTCCGGCGCGATTGTGAGCTGATGACGGGTTTTCTCCACAGCAACCCACAGGTCGGTCGGGTCCTCGTCCCAGAGCGTAGTGCTCTCGTCCAAATCGAACCCCCACTTCACCCACTGCTCGCAACGGCCGGTCGCCTTCGGCCCGAACGACGTGCGAAGCGGGCCCTCCAATCGACGCTTGATTTGAAGCTGATCGCCACGCAGCTTTAAGTTGAACGCGGGATCTGCCGCCGGGAGGTAGAGGTCCGTCTGCGTTGAGGTTTCGATCTGCCCGAGGCTTTCGTACCACTCCCGGAGTGCGGAGGGAAGAGGAGGGGAGCCGAACCAGCGCGCTTCAAGAGTAAATGTCACGGGGATAGATTGGGGGGTGAAGGACTCTGACGTCCAAGTTGGGGCGCGTACGGGTTGCCTCCCACGCTCGTTTTCGAGCGTGCCGGAATCCAGAAGGAGGCCGCGCGTGGCGTTCCTTATCCGGGAGAACACGCTATCCGGGAGAACACGCTGCGTCCGGCACGTGGAGGGGCGGGAAAAGACGATCTCTGCACACGTGTCTAAACGTCCAGTCCTCCATGCATGTCTTCATTCGTGCCCGTTGCTTCGCGGGAGGGCTTGTCGGCCTCTTGCTCTGTGCGTCTGTATTTGGGACACTTCCGGCGCGAGCACAGGGGGTGACCCAGTTGAGCGCCGACCTCTATCAGGTCACCTACCGCCCTCCCTCGGCCGAGTACCAAACAGTGCCTGGGCCCCACTTCGACCTCATCGTGCAGAAGGGCGAGGAAGACGCGGCGCGGCGCATCCGCCGGGCGTTGCGCCGGAGCCGGGCCGGAACGAATCGCCTCATCGGGCCCACGCCTGAGCCGGTTGACATGCCGGTCGTGGTTGATGGCTTCTCGGACCGGTCAAACGGGTTCGTCACGCCCTTTCCCTTCAAGCAGGAAATTGAGGCCCCCAGCATCAGGGACGACGCCCTCGTCGCCCGCTCATCGTCCTGGCCGGCGTTGGTGGGACCCCACGAACTGGTGCACGCCACGCACGCAGAGATTGACGCCGGATTGGGGATCGGCAGCGTGCTTCGGGCTTTTGCCCCGGACGCTGCGCGGGCCAGCAATCTCACGGCGCCGCGGGGACTTGTGGAAGGAATTGCGGTCTACCGGGAAAGCCATTTGGAGGAGGGGGCGGGGCGACTGAACGCGCCCCTCTTCACCATGAAGATGCGTGCGGCCATGCTGTCGGACGATCCGTGGTCCCTCACCCAAATGATGGAGCCGCCCCGGTACACCCAGCCGTTCAACCGCTTCTACATTGGGGGAGCCCACGCCTTCGACGCCTGGGCCGAACAAGGAGATACGACGAGCACGGCGTTCTTCCGGGAGGCGACTGCCCTCCACAATCGCTTTCCGTTTTTGGGGTTTGGGGTTGGATTGTGGACGGGCCTGGGCCAATGGCCCGGCGCCCTCGACGAGGAGCTCCGCACGACGCTCCGGAATCGGTACCAGCGCGATCTGGATCGCCGAACGCCATTTACCGACACCCGAACCATCGCCGCTCAAACCGGGCGTAACTACCGACGTCCCTACTGGCTCGGCGAAGACACTGTGATTGCCTATCTGCACGGCTACGACGTGCGACGGGGCTTCTACCGGATCGATGCCGAGACCGGGAGCCGGACGCTCATTCGCGTGCAGTCGATGACGGAGGACTACACCTACAGCCTGGGCCGGGACACCAGCGCCCTGTACGCGTCCCGCTACGTGCCGGATCCATGGGTGCCGACCCAGGACATAGCGGAGGTAGTGCGCGTGGACCTGGAGACGGGGACGGCCACACGGCTCACCGAGCAGGGACGCGCGTTTGCTCCCGTGGAGGCCCCGACCGGAGCGATTTGGGCCCTCCAGAACGATGGCTCCTTCAGTCAATGGGCGACCCTCAAGGGAAACCGTCTGGAGCGCCTCACGGAGTTTGAGCGGACCCGCTTCAAGCAGATTGCGCCGTCCCCGGACGGACACCGCGTGGCGATACTGTTGAACGTGGACGGAACGCAACGCCTCTACCGGATTGACCATCGGCGACGGGAGGCCGTCCGGCTGCGGCCCTGGCTCGGGCTGAAGGATGCGATCATGTACGACGTGAGCTGGGGCCCCGAGGGACGCTATCTGCTCTTCTCGGCCGATCTCGGAGGGATCGCGAACGTCTACGCGTTCGACACGAGGACAAAGGACGTGCTGCGCCTCACGAACGTGCCGTTTGGGGCGCTCGAACCCGCCCTGTCCCCCGATCGGACGACGGTGGCGTTCGTCGAGTACCAGCACGAGCGCCACGAGCTTGTCCGCATTCCGTTCCGCCCGGACGCAGCGCCGACCGTAGACCCGTCGCGCGTGATCGTGGACGGAGAGCCCCCGCAACCGCCGGCCCGCCGCGCCAAGTCGGAACCGGCCGACACGGTGACATTCGACGACAGTCGGCCGTACGAGGCGTGGCGCCACCTCGCCCCGCGGATGGTGTATCCGACTCTCAACTACGACCTCGACGAGGCCGATCGGCCAGATGCGCCCCGCTTTGAAGAGCTCGGGGTAGGAGTGGGAATGGGGGTCGCCGGCAACGATCCGCTCGGCCGGTGGCAGTACCGGGGCAACGCCTTCTGGCGGGACGGACGGCTCTGGGGATCGGCCACGGTCCGGTCGGGGCGATGGCTCCTGCGGCCGTCACTGACGGTGTTCGACACTCCCGAGACGGTTGCCACCACGATTCCAACGGATCAGGGGCCCCGCTCGGCACGGCTCGGGTTCGAGGAGCGAGGCGTATCGGTCGGCACGAGACTGCCCCTTCGCCTTCAGTCCAACGTGTATCAGAGCGTGGCCACGTTCGCTCTGGGGGCGGAGTACCGGCAGACCCGGTTCTTTGGCGACGCCGTTGAGGCCCTCGAATCAGAGGACGTCCAGGGGCCCACTCGCTGGCGAGACCGCGTAACGCTGTCGCCCCGGGCCGCCGTGGGGTATCGCCTGCAGCAGAATCCCCGCGACCTCGTGCCGAATCAAGGACTCATCCTGCGCTCCTCCGCCGAGGTCGACGCCTGGACGGACGGCATACCGGCGAGCCGGGCCCTCCTGTCGGGGGCGGACCTGTATCTCCCGCTCGCGCTGCGAAGTCACACCGGTGTGCGGCTCGGCGTCGGGGTCCTCACGCAGAATGCCAGCTCTGTGCTGGCGACCGACGCGTTCGTCCCTCGGGGGTACGAGGATGTCTCACTCGGCGCCGGCTCGTTCCTTCGGCTGGGGGCGGAAGTAACGCAGCCTCTCTGGTACGTCGACGACGGGTCCACCCTCATCCCTATCTACGTAAAGGCGCTCTACGGCTACGGCTTTGGGCAAACCCTGACGGCGGTGGACGAGGCCGGCTCCTTCCGGTCGTCGGTGGGGGGCGGCCTCGGACTCCAGTTCCGACTCTTCTACGTGTTCGACGTCGACGTACAGCTCGGCGTCGCCTTTCGGCTTGAGCCGGGAGAGGTCGACCTTGTTTGGCGATGAGTGATGAAGCGGACCGGCCACGGACTGCCCGGCCGCCCGAACGAACTGTTTCCCGACCTCTAGGCACGCTGGGCAGCAACAGGCCTGAGTGTCAGGCGAAATCCAGAGAGCCGTCCTGTCGTGAGAGGAAATTCAGATGCTTCGACGAACTTATGGGCACTCGGGACGTTCACACACTTACGCTTACCACTTACCAGCACGGACTTCCCAGTATGGAAAAACTCCGTTGTAAGACCTGTGGCTGCGAGAGCCTGCGCCCAATGCAGGTTGTCTTCGAAGAGGAGGATGAGTTCGACGACCTAGTTGGGGAAGAGCAGGAATCCCGTTTTTACAGCTGCCAGGTTTGTGGGGACAACTGGCTGTCGGTCAAGGAGAAAACGGCCGACGGAGAGTGCACCATCACGTTCGTCCATCAAATGGGCACATCGCCCGTGCTCAAACGTGTGGCCCATATGAGCAATTCGGTCGTCATCTCGGAGGAAAGCGTTGACGACTGGGAGTACTTCAAGGGCGACGAACTGGTCGACGAGTCGGAGTGGGAAGCAGTCCTCTCGGACCGCCGTGACACGCTGAAAGCCACCTGTATGAACTGAGGCCCTGCCCACACGGACGTCCTGCGAGCCTGGGACCCTAATGGGTCCTGGGCTTTTTTTGTGCGCCCCCGAGGCGCCGCGGGGCCTATCCCGGGTCGAAGGGAAAGGCGGTCATTCTACGGGTTGAATGCGCGATCTCAAAATCCCGGGCAGGTCGCCCCGGGGGCAGCCCGGAGACTACTTCCTCGCTTCGCTCGGGGCGAAGTCGAGGAGCCGTCATGGAGGTCAGCAGTCCTCTCCAGGGAGACTTCTCGCTCCGCTCGAGATGACGGGCCGATAGTTTGTGATTTTGAGATCGCTTCAGAACCCAAATAATGAGCCTTGACAGAGCCCTATGCCGGACTGAGGGTATTTTCGATGGCCTCGGTCAGGTCGGCACGGGTAAACGGCTTGCTCACGTACTCGTCGAAGCCTTTTTCGAGGAAGCCTTCACGGTCGCCCGGCATGGCATAAGCCGTTAGGGCAACGGCGGGAACCGCTCCCATCCCTTCCTGCTCCCGAATGAGGTGAAGAAGATCGGTGCCTGTCTTCTCCTCACTGAGATTGATGTCGAGCAGCAGGACGTCGAACGAGCCGTTGCCGACGGCGTCGAGCGCCCCCTCGACACCTGGAACCACGTTTACGTCGTAGGATCCCTTCAACAGGTGCTCGAGTAGAAGCTGCGTCTCTGGATTGTCCTCTACGGCCAGAATGCGTGGACTCTCCGATGTGCTCACGGGGGTACTCATAGGGATTGTAGGAGGGTGGGGGGGAAACGACCGGAAAGGAGGGAGTCCTGCGGTCAACACTCCGCGAGGCAGACGCCGCTGCTCATCCGCGGAAGTAAAGCCTAAACTATCAGCTTGGGAGAATGAACGCGCTGGACCGAGGATCCAGGGAGCATTGGCTTAAATCAATGATCGTGCCAAACTTTGCTCCGAAGGTGCTTCGCTGCTTGCCCGCGGACGCTGGACGATCGTATACTAAGAGCCAAATCGAGCCATGAAGGCTCCGCTGCCTCTGATTGTAGGGCAGATGCTGGGAGCGCGCGGTCGAAGGGTGGCTGGGCGCGCGTGAGCACCGGAATTCTGTTTCTGCAGAACAGTGTGAACAGGCCACCATCACCGAGATGTGACTGCCGTGCGTCCTTGCCAAGCCCAGATGCCTGGCTCACGGGCAAGCCTTTGGACGCACGACTGGCCCGGCCCCTTGGCTCCGCACATCGCTCTTTTGGGCACCCCTGGCGACGCGGGACTGCCCAGGGCAGGGAGACGAGAGACTGGTCCCCGCCCGACTCGTTAGAGCGTCCACCGTACCTGAACGCGGATTTCGCGACGTCGAGATCCATCAATTTGATTCAGGCCCGAGCCGATCGTCGAGCGGTTGTCGTACGTCGTCATCCCGTATTTGGCCTCCAGGGTGAGCGCGGGAAACGGCTCATACTGAGCCAGGACGTACGATCGGCGTCCTCGGTCGAAGAAAACCGGGACCGAGAAGCTGTACAGCAGATCGTGCTCGTAGGCGTAGATGCGTGCCGCGAAGCCGTCCGTATCGAAGAACGCAAGTCGGGCGTCCAGCCGCACGGAGGGAAGGGGCGTCCAGCGGACGCCTTGGGAAAGAAAAAATCCGTCTGCGGTCGCGGTCGGCGTGGCCATCCGGGAGACCTCAACGCGGGTTCGCACCGCGAAGGCGTCACTGAAGGAGTACTCGGTGTGCCAGCGGACGGAGTACCGTCGCTCCTCGCGGACGCCTTCGAGACGCCGCGCCCCGGGCCCGGAATGCTCTGTGCCCTCTTCCTGGCCCTGTGCCCGAATCTGAAGGTACGTGGACAGCCAGGGCCGAGGGTCGTATTCGAGGACCGCACGGGTGTCCCACCCAGAAGACGGGCGGGGTACGTTGAAGCGAAGCCAGGAGGCACGAAATTGGTCGAAATA
Organism: uncultured Salinivenus sp.; assembly: GCA_964564875.1. Taxonomy (GTDB): domain Bacteria; phylum Bacteroidota; class Rhodothermia; order Rhodothermales; family Salinibacteraceae; genus Salinibacter. The sequence continues at coordinate 6,880 of CAZMDV010000029.1, read as the reverse complement.
CGTCCCGATCGCCCAGTTCTCTGCCACGCGCAAGCGAAGGCCGGTGTAGATCCCGGTCTCGTTCTGGGGGGTTCCTCCGTCTCCGAAAGCATTGCCGTGGAGGGTTGCAAGTTCGGGCGGGTACCGGCGGCCCAGGAGAATGACGTCCGCGGCGTCGCCCTCGTCCAGCGCCGCACCCAAGAGGCCGCCGTACGCCCCGCTCGGGGCCCGGGCCACCTCGCCGAAAAGGGTGTAATCGCCCAGGTAGGCCGTGGCGTACGCGCTCACCATGGACGCTTGGCGGCCGGACACGCGATACCGCCGATACGGCTTGTTCCTGGGACGAAGGGGCCGATCGAACCGGCTGTAATACCCGGTCGCGCCGAGGTGGAGGGCGGAGGATCGATATTCGAGCGCGCCCCCCACCGTCCGTTCCCCAAAGGTGCCCTTTCTGGCGAGCTCGCTCTGGGTGCGATGCCGGCCGCTGACCGAGATGGTGCGGGCGGGGATGGAACCTGGAGCGTCACTCGAAGCGGCGCGCGAGGAGTCGAGCGACGCGTCGCGGCTCCGGCGCGAGGCGAACGCGGTAAGAGAGAGATCTCCTGGAAGACCGACGGTGGCGCCGGCCCCCCGGAAAAAATTGGCTTCCGAGGCCGACCGGTACGGAAGAAGGCCCCGCCCTGTCTGAAGCAGGGTCGACACCGGCTCCCGCCCTTTGCCGAAGCGAAGGCCCTGCCACAGTGCGACCCCCTGTCCGAACTGGGCCGTGAAATCGCCCAGAACGAGTGTCTTGACGGGGCCCAGGTCCCGCAGAGCAAGGCTACCGACGACGTGGTCGAAGCCGTAGGTATCCGTAGCGGGCGCCCAACGGAGGGGCTCACCCGGGTCTTTGTCGAGCGTAAGCGCAAGCTGGAAGCGTCGCTCGTAGTCGAGGCGAAGGCGAGAGGTGAGCCGGACCGGGGACCCCAGAAAGCGACCGGTCTGGTACCCGCGTCCCAGATCGAGGCGCCGGGAATACCGCTGGATCAGGCTGAAATCAAGGTTCGAGACGATCGTGTTGAAGGCGGGGAAGACCGTCGTGTCGGAGGCGGTGCCCAGGGCCAGGAACGGGCGCACAGTGCGTACGGTCTTGGCCGTGACGCCCTCCACGTCTTGCAGGGAGGCCCACGTGTCAAAAGGCCCGTGCTCCTTCCGGTGGTGTACAATCTGGTGGGCCTCGCGGGCCGACAGTCCGGGAAGGACCGAGAGGTCGGTGGCGGAAGCCTGATTCACCTCGATCGGATTTTCGGTAAGACGGGCAAGCCGCTCCGCCGCCAGAGCCGTCGTGCGTTCCGTTTCGCTGGAGGCATCGAGCACAGACTCAAGGCGGTCCGGTAGATTTGTCGTGTCCGCACTGATGGTATCGGCAGCCGTGGTATTAGCAACTGGTTGCGTCCGTCCCCGGCCGACGCTCCCGAGGAGGAGCAGAAGGAGGAGCGGCACGATCAGCCGTGGGGGCGGAAGGGCCGATAGCATGATCGAGAGACTACCAGCGAACTTCGAGCGACGCAGAGGGAGACCAGCCGAGCTCATCGTGTTGCTCGGCGGCGATGTGGGTGCGGATCCACCCGAGTCGCAGTCCTACGCCTCCCGTGAAGCGGGTCGGGAAGCTCGTTACTCCGGCCCGGAGGGCGAGCATGGGAATGGGACGCACCTCCACCCCACCCCGCGCGGAAGCGGGAAAGGAGAGATCTTTGAACACGTCCACCACCACCAGCAGCCGGGAGGTTGCACGGTACTGCAGGCCGACCGACAGCGTCTGGGGCAGATCCTCCCCGTCGACGAGCGAGGGGCCATTCACGTTCGTCGCGTGCGCCCCGAGGTGAAGGGAGGGCAGGAGGGAGACGAGCAGGCCGAGGTGTAGTCCCAATGCCCCGGCTCCCCCGTACCCGTCGATCCTGGTGTGGTAGTATCGACCCAACAGACCGACGTGGACCCGACGAGAGGTGCCGAACCGAAGCGCTCGGGCGTACCCCAGGCTGTAGTGAAGCTCCCGATATCCCTCTCCGCCAAACGTGCTTGCGCCCACCGACACCGCGCCCCAGCTGGCGGGCCACGACCCGTAGACCGACCCGTACCGGAGCGACGAGAGGCCAAATGCCTGCCGGGCATAGAAGGAAACCGTGCGCTGCTCCAGCGTCGCGCTTGCCCCTGGATTCGCGTGAACGCCCACGGCTGTCGTCACTGCGGTCGACGCGTAGCCGAGGCCGGACGTGCGGCTGCCACCATAGAGATCGAACGTAGACTGGCCATGCGCCGGTATGGAACCGGACACACTCGCGACGACTCCCGCAAGGAAAAACCCCAAGAGATGGTGCATCGGGGGCAAGAGCGATGGTCGCGGACGTGCATTTCTACCTTAGTTGTTACTTTGGAAAATTTCAAACGGTTTGTTCAAGCGGCTACGGCAATCGCATCGCAGCGACGAAGGGCTGTTTGCACCGCAGAATTTTGGGCCCTCACGGGCCCTGAGCAGAGCGAAGCGACACGACGTTCGTACTGCGGAGCAGTGAAGCTTGAGGGTGCGCCCAGACCGAAAGTAGGAAGTATCTCGACAGCCGTCGAGGATGGGCCCAGACCGAGAGAGGAGTGCTCCCACTCGCTGGCCGCCCGCGCGCAAGAATCATCCCTTTCTACCATTGGGGGCAGCGGAGCCTCCATCGCTCGACCTGCGCTTTCAGCAGGCAATCGCCCTGGACCCCAGGGTTCACATTCTGAAGCTGATTCGTTACGTTATGAGCCATTCCAATCTGTCATTCATTACAGGCTGTCATGCTCTCGATCCGCCGGGTTCTCTGGCCAACCGATTTTTCGACGGGGGCCGGACGTGCATTCCCCTATGCCGCCGCGCTTGCGTCCTGGCACGAGTCCGAACTTCACGTGCTTAACGTCAAAGAGGGTCGATCGGACGGGTCCACAGGAATGGAGTCGACGTTTCCGGTCGCCCACGACACGCTCGCGGATCTCCTCACCGCTGAAGGAACCCCTCCGCAGCATGTCGACTTGGAGGCGCTCACACTGGTGCAGGAACAAAAGGAGGGCGGGTCGCCTCCAGATGCCATCGTAGACTACGCTGAAGATTGCGACATCGACCTCATCGTGGCTGGTACCCACGGCCGTCGCGGTCTGCAGCGCCTGCTCATCGGAAGCGTGGCCGAGGAAGTACTCCGAACCGCCCCGTGTCCCGTGCTGACCGTGCGGAAACAGCAGGACGTGGCCCCGGCCTGGGCGGTCCGAAACATCCTCGTTCCCGTCGACTTCTCTGACGCCTCGCTCGACGCCCTCCGGCACGCCAAGGAGCTGGCTCTGACCTACGGGGCGCAAATCACGCTGGTCCACGCCGTGGAAGAGGTGATTTATCCCTCTGCCTACGGCGTCGAGCCCGCCAACCTGCCCGGCCCACAGGTCATCGACCGGGTCGAGCAGAACCTGGCGGAGCTCGCCCGGACCGAGGTGGGGTACGAGCACGCCGTGGTCCAGGCGAAGGTCGGCTACGCCCCCTCTGTCATTCTCGACTACGCCGACGCGAACGAGGTGGACCTCGTCGTGATCGCCACGCACGGCCGTACCGGCATCGAGCGAATGCTTCTGGGGAGTGTGGCCGAGCGGGTGACGCGCCGGTCCCCTGCCCCAGTCTTCGCCGTAAAGCCGTATGGAAAGTCGCTCCTGCCCGCGTCTGAGGAATCGCGCTCGTAGGAGGCCCTGTTCTTCCCTGAATCATTCCGTCGTCCGCATGACGCTCCGACACTTTCTCGTGCCGACGGACTTCTCGGCCAGTGCCGACGCCGCCTTGAGTCACGCCGTCTCGGTGGCCGATCAGTTCGGCGCTACGCTGCACCTCCTCCACGTCGTCAACGACCCCGGGACGGGCTGGTACGGGCTCGGGGACGCCGAGGTGCGAATCGAACAGCTTAGGGGACAGGCCAAGTCGGAGGCGCAGGAGCGAATTGAAGGGCTGGCCCAAGATTCCCCAGGGATCGAGGTGGAGACCGCTGTCGCACAGCGGCCGAACCTGGACGTCGCCGACGCCATCGAGGAGTACGTGGAGGGACACCATATCGATCTCGTCGTGATGGGCACCCACGGCCGTGGAGGGGTCGGACGGCTCATCCTGGGCAGTGTGGCGAACACGCTCGTCCGCCGCAAAGGATGTCCGGTCATGACGGTTCGCCGACGCACCGGGCGGACAGGCACGGCGTCGGACGTGGACTACGGGAATGTGCTGGCCCCTATCGATTTTTCAGATCACTCCCGGTCGGCGCTGCGCCTCTCGAAGCGCATTGCTGCCCGCTACGGGGCGACGCAGCACCTCCTCTTCGTCGCCGAAAAACGGGTGCTCCCCACCTTTAGCGACACCGGCATTCCCGGCGTGGGTGTCGTAGAGATGGATCCCGACATCGTGGCCAACGCCGAGGCGGCCCTCGAAGAATTGAATGAAAACGTGGGAGGCCCCGAAGTGACGAGTGCGTATCACGTGGAGGAGGGCGACGTGGACGAGGACATCATCGACTTCGCCGAGAAGAACGACGTGGACCTCATCGTCATGGCGACCCGGGGCCTGACTGGCATCGACCGGTTCGTTCTGGGAAGCAATACCGAGCGCGTGGTCCGCGTGGCGCCATGTCCCGTGCTCACCGTCCCGCCGACCCCAGACGAGGGAGAAGGGTGAGATGGCTCTCAATTTCTTGGCCTCCCAACAGGCACTTCTGCGCTGATGCTTGCCGACGATACCGTAGACGACCTGAAAAGCGCCGTTCACGCCTGCAATGAGGCCCGGGAGGCGTTGATCGAGGCCCTCGACGCGGCCGAGGCGAACGACGAGGATCCGACATCCGAGCCCTCCGTCCTCGAACCGGTCGGGGCGGCGATTGCCGACTGGCGGGACGCGCAGCGGCAGTTTATGGCGGCGGTCGATGCGTCCGGCGTGTCCGATCCCGCCACCGCCGCCCTGCTCCTCAAGACGAACCACGGAATTGACGCGTCGAATGCGCGGTGCGGCATTCCAGGGACGGACGTGGAAGGGGCCGACCAGCCCTTTCCCCTCGATCTATCCGGCTCACAGGGAATGGTGCTTACCCAGGCGGCGACAACGTATCTCTCCTAACTTTCCCCCTGATAGACGATGGACGACGTTGACATTTCCCGAGGCTCCTACGAAGAGATCGAGACGGCAATCGAAAGCGATGAGACCCCCGTCGGAATCGATGCGAAGAAGGCACATGTGGTCATTATCCACAAGTTGATCGAGCTTGAGAGGCGGCTCGATCGGCTCGAAGAGCGGTTGGCGGACTGACCGGTGTCGTTGATGAGACCAGCGCAGAGTGGGGACTATACGCGCAAGGCGTTTCGAAGTGACTTCGCTGCGTCGGCCGCTGCCTCGGCGTAGTCGGGGCCTTCCGATGCGTAAAGGATGGTGCGGCTGGAATTGACCAGCACAGGCCCGTCCTCGGTCGCGGCTGCGTCCATCACGGCCGCCGCGTTGCCGCCCTGCGCCCCCACGCCCGGCACCAGAAAGGGGAGGGCGGGCGCATCGGCGCGGAGTTCGGCCAGGGCTCTCGGCGCGGTCGCCCCCACAACGAGTCCTGCCTCGCCCTCGCCCCCGTTCGCCCACGCTGCCGCCTTCTGCGCGACGTGGCGGTAGAGGGGCATTCCATCGCAGGTGCATGCCTCCTGCAGGTCGGCTGCTCCCTCGTTCGAGGTGCGCGCGAGGACGAAGGTGCAGGTTGCCTCATGCTCCAGAAACGGGGTCACGCTGTCTCCTCCCAGGTATGGCGAGACCGTGCAGGCGTCCAGCCCAAAGTCGTCGTAGAGGGCCTGGGCATAGAAGCGCGCCGAGTGCCCGATGTCGCCTCGCTTTGCGTCGCCAATCAGGAGGCAGTCGTCCGGAACGATGGTCAAGACCTGATCCAGGACCGTCAGACCCGCCGGGCCCAGGGCCTCGAAGAATGCGAAGTTGGGCTTGAAGGCACAGGCGTACGGGGCCGTCGCCTCCACAATCGACGAGCAAAACGCCCGCACGGCGTCCGTCTGCAGACGTCCGTCGCGCAGCGGCGCCGGGAGGCGGGACGGCACGGGATCCAGTCCCACGCACACCGCCGTGTCTTTCTGGGATTGAATGCGTTGGAGGTGGGCAGAAAAAGAACCAGGCATGAGCGAAGGGACCTGTCGACAGCGTGTGCCGTGCAAATGTATGGACTTACGACCGCCCGCGCAATTCCTACTCTACTAATCATCCGTAACAGAAGAGCCGGAGAATGGACCGACAAGGAGCAGCGAATTCTGGTCGGAACAGGATCTTGAGGGGAACCGAAATCCAGGTTTTCCTTTACAGATCCTGTCCAGGTTGAAAGCCCTTCCATATTGGCCACTGAGGGGCGCACCGCCAGCCGGCGTCGGAGTGCCAGCGTGCTGCGTCCAGTTGCACCCTTACGAGCGCGTGCCCGTTCAAACCAACTCGCACAAATTGATTCCAACGACATGTCAAACGGAGGACTCAGCGACATCAAGGGAGTTTCCGAAGAGGATCAGCAGATGATCCAGAACATCGAGTCGATGATGGGGCCCGAGCCTGAAGACATGGGCTTCATTAAGAATGTGTTCTGGGGGCGTCTTCGGGAAGATCTGGTGTTTCCCTATCCCCACGAGGGGGACGAGGAGCGCGAACGGTGCGGCGCGCTGCTCGCCGAACTCGAAGAGTATCTCGAGACCGAGCACCCTCGCGTTGAGATCGATCAGGAGCAGTATATTCCCGAGTGGGTCATCGATCGCCTGTTCGACATGGGCGTGATGGGCATGATCATTCCGGAAGAGTACGGGGGGCTCGGCCTGGGCGTCACCAGCTACAACCGCGTCCTGGAGCTCA
>CAZMDV010000028.1:0-14962 GCA_964564875.1 uncultured Salinivenus sp. | reverse complement strand
CCGCCGAAACTGCTTGCCCGCGAGCTGGCGCACAAGGCCCTTGAACTCCAGCTTGAGCAGGGTCGGGAGGGCCGTGGAGGGGTCGAGGCCCGTTTCCTTGCACAGTTCGTCGACGTGGACGGGCGTGTTCGAAAGGGCGTCGTACAGAACCTTCGCGTCGCCCGACAGGTCGTCGGGATCGGGCCCTGACCCAGTGGTGACGGTTTCCGCGTCCACCTCGTCCGGATCCTCCACCGTTACCTCCGGAAGCTCCTCCAACAGGTCGTCCACCTCCATCACCAGCTTCGCGTGGCCCCGCTGGATGAGGCGGTTTGTGCCCCGGCTGGAGTCCTTCGTAATGGCGCCCGGCAGGGCGAACACCTCTCGGTTTTGTTCCAGCGCGAGACGAGCCGTAATAAGGGCCCCGCCCTCCGAGTACGATTCCACCACGAGCGTGCCGAGGGAAAGGCCGCTCAGAATGCGGTTGCGCTCCGGAAAATTGGACGCGTCCGGCTCCGCATCCAGCCCGTATTCGGACAGCACCGCTCCATTCTCAACAATGCGCTCGGCGAGGCCGATGTGCTTCTGGGGATAGATGCGCCCCACCCCCGATCCCAACACAGAAATTGTGCGCCCCCCGGCGTCCAGCGCCCCTTTGTGCGCAGCCGCGTCGATGCCGTAAGCCAGTCCACTGACGACCGTGAAGCCGCGGCGGACGAGTTCGGCGCCGAAGTGGTGAGCCTGCGCCCGGCCGTAGTCCGTGCAGCGGCGGGTGCCTACAATCGTAACCATGGGCCGGTCAGCCGTGGGCAGCGCGCCGCGCATCCACAGAAAGCCGGGCGGGTCGTAGATTTCGCGGAGTCGGTCGGGAAAGCGCTCGTCCCAGGGGGAGACGAGTTCGGCCCCAAGTTCTTGGGCGCGCTCCATCTCCTGCTCCACCGCCGCCCGGTCGTCGAACGTGAGGATGGCCTCAGCGGTCTGATCGCCCACACCGTCCACCTTCGTCAGCGCGGAGCGGGAGGCCCGGAAGACATCGCCCGGGGTGTTGAACGCAGCCAGAAGGGCCCGCAGGCGCTGCGGCCCCACACCATCCACGAGTGACAGCCCGATCAAGGCGCGCTGCTCGCCGACCCGGTCTCGATCCGGGGACTCGTCGTCGTTCTCCAGGGGCAATCTCATGCGTCAACCGGTTCCGTGGATTTCGTGGCGCTGACCATATCGAAGAGGGTGTACTTGAACTGATCGAGCCCAACGTCGGCCACGGCACTGATCGGAAGAATTGGCACGTCGTCCGGAAATTCGTCGGCCACCACGTCAGGCAGAAGCTCACGCTCGTCGGGGGCCAGGATGTCGATCTTCGACAGGGCGATGGCCCGCGGTTTGTCCAGAAGATCGGCCTCATGCGCCTCCAATTCGTGGAGGAGCTGTTCGTACTCGTCCCCCAGGTCCGACGACGTGATGGGAATGACGAAGAGCAGCACCGACGTGCGTTCGATGTGGCGGAGGAACTGCAGGCCGAGCCCCTTCCCCTCGTGCGCATCCTCGATGATGCCGGGAATGTCCGCCATCACGAAGGTTTCGTACTCGCTCACGTAGACCATCCCGAGCTGCGGCGTGAGCGTGGTGAACGGATAATCGGCCACCTCTGGCTCCGCGGCCGACACGGCCGAGACGAGCGTGCTTTTTCCCGCATTCGGAAAGCCGACGAGCCCCACGTCCGCCATCAGCTTCAGTTCGAAGGTCAGCTCGCGCTCCTCTCCTTCCTCCCCCGGCTGAGCGTGGCGGGGCGCCTGATTGGTGCTCGACTTGAAGAAGGCGTTCCCGCGGCCCCCTTGCCCGCCTTCGGCCACGCAAATACGCTGTCCCGACTCCACGACCTCGCCGATGATCTTGCCGGTCCATTTGTCCTTCACCACCGTCCCCGGCGGCACGCGAATGACCTTGTCCTCGCCCGACGCACCCGTCTGCTCGCGACGCCCGCCCGGCTCGCCATTGCCGGCATAAACGTGCTTGTTGTGGCTCAGGTCCATCAGCGTGTAGAGGTTCTCGTCGGCCTCCACGTAGACGGACCCCCCGTCGCCCCCGTCGCCGCCCGAGGGGCCGCCCTTCGGCACAAACTTCTCCTTGCGCCACGCGACGATGCCTTTTCCGCCGTCGCCGCTGCTGACCTTAAGATCGACCTTGTCGAGAAACTTCATGCGCGAGGTGAATGTCGTCGGAACGCCCCATCGCCGTGCTGGGCAAAGAAATTGTACGGCGCTCATACGACCGGCCCGCAACGAAGGTTTTCACGGGGCTTTTTCGACGACCGGCTGGACCTGCCCGCCGTAGCCGTGTACGTTTCGATCCTCCTGCCCTCACCACTTCTTCCCGTTCTATGACAGACGTAACCATCTACACCGACGGCGCCTGCAGCGGCAACCCCGGCCCGGGCGGCTGGGCGGCCATCATCATCCCCGACGAGGATCCCGAGGCCTACGAGGAGCTGACCGGCGGCGAGCCGCACACCACGAACAACCGGATGGAACTCACCGCCGCCCTAGAAGCGCTCCGGTCACTCGATGACCCGTCCCGCGTCGCGCTCCACACCGACAGCGAATACCTCTCGAAGGCGTTCAACGAAGGGTGGCTCGACAGCTGGCAGGAGAACGACTGGCAGACCTCCTCGAACAACGACGTGAAGAACCAGGGCCTCTGGAAGGCGCTGCTCGACGAGGCGGACCGACACGACGTGGAGTGGGTGTGGGTGAGGGGCCACGCCGATGACGAGCTCAACATCATGGCCGACGAGCTCGCCGTGGCTGCGATGGAGCAGCATAAGTGAACGGGGGGCAGGAAGCGCTATGCGCAGGAGGCGCTATGCGAGGTCCCGTCCCGACGCCACGCGGCACGGCAATCGCATCCTGGCGACGGCGGCCTGTCCGTCCCGTTTTACAGGGGCAGAACCTCGGTGTCCCCACGCCCCCATTCACTCGTGCTTTTCCGATTCCCCCCTGCGATCAGAGGCAGCTAAGCTCCCATTGCTCGACCTAGCTTCTAACTTACGATCGACCTATCCCCGCGCCACGCAGTTGACACTTTGCCGGCTCCTCCTTCTTTTTCGAAGAAACAAATTTCTTGAAGGCGATCCACATCGATGCGAAGGGCGCTCACCGCGGTTCTCATTTTGTCTCTGCTCGGGGGACAGGTGGGCATGCTCGGTGCACTGCTCGGCCGCTACCATGCCCAGCAGCGGATGCATCACAAGATCGCTGATGCGCCGGAGTCCGAGACCTTCAGCAAGGTCGTCCGCGAAGGAGCGGACATCCAGCATCTGACCATTCCCCGGTCCGAGCGTCAGTCCTCGAACTCGTCGTTCGTGCGGATCGAGAAGGGGGAATTTCGGTATCAGGGCAACCTCTACGACGTCGTCTACGAGGAGTGGCAGGGCCCAGTCTGGCACGTCTGGGTCATTCACGACCGGGAAGAGGAGCAGTATCTGGACGCCCTCGCCCAGGCGATGAACACCCCGATGCTCGAGGGCTCGACGGTCCCAATCCACCAACGACTTCTCGCACGTCCCCTCGCGCTGGTCCCAACCGCGCTGTCCTCACTTCCGTCTCCACGGGTGCGTTCGCAGCCCCGTCCTCGCAGTTCTTTTGCGGTCCATCAGGGTCCGTATTTGGAGGTGCCCCATCCCCCGCCGTGGGGGTAAGCGTGTGTTTGGTGGGGGGCATCCGAAAGTCGTAGACCGTAGGCATTCCGCCAAACAGACGCTGAGCCCGTCTCCATTCTCGCGACTCCACCTGTCGGTCTTTGCGCCTTCTCGTGAGGGCCGACACTGGTGAACCACGGCACTAACCACACCCACCCGTGTATTATCGCTCTTTCTGGCACTGCCTGGCAGTGCTATGTATGTGTGCAACAGTTCTTCCTTCTCAAAGCTTGGCCCAAAGCCGCGTCGAGGGACGTGTGATCGATGAAGAGACGCAAGAGCCTGTCGCGCAGGCGAACATGATTTTCCGGCAGGACAGTGAGACGCAAGGAACGGCCACGGATGCCCGAGGCCGCTTCCAGATCACGCTGGCGCCGGGAGAGTACACCGTCGAGGTGTCTGCACTCCGCTACCGAGACATCCGCCGAACCGTCATCGTAAACGCCGAGGCGCCCACGTCGGTCGAGTTTGTTCTCGCGCCCCGGGAATACAACCTGAACGAAGTCGTTGTGACGGAGCGGGCCCGGCGGACGCCCCAGACGGCCACGACGGTACAGCAAATTGAACCGCAGGCCATTGAGCAACAGGACGCAGCCGACGTGTCGGAGCTAGCCGCGCTCGCGCCTGCGACCCACGTCCAGACCAACTCCCGCGGGCAGACGATCCTGTACTTCCGGAATGCGGGGGACCGGCAGGTCGGGCAGTTTTTTGACGGGGCCCTGCTGAATATTCCCTGGGACAACCGGGTCGACATCAGCCAGATTCCCGCCAGCGTCGTGGGAGAGATGACGGTGACCAAGGGCGTGCCCTCCGTGCAGTACGGGGCGAACGTCCTGGGCGGGGCCGTCAACTTTCAGTCTCGGACCCTGGACGCTCCCGGACAAAAAACGGAGCTGAAGGGTGAGTTTGGCTCCGCTGGGCAGGGCCGAGGCACCGTGACCCACCTTGGCCGGACCGACCAGTGGGATTATACCGCGTCGGTGCAGTACACCACGCGCGGAGACCAGCCGCTTCCGGGCAACGCGGACCTCGAGCACAACCAGCCCGACGATGACCGGCGCGTGAATACCGACCGGGATCTCATCAGCGGTTTCGCCCGGGCCGCTCGCCAGTTTGAGGGCGGGGGAGAGCTGGCGGTCTCCGCACTGCACGTCGACGTAGAGCAGGGCGTCGCCCCGGAAGGAAACGAGGAGAATCCCGGTGACACGCGTTTCTGGCGACGGCCCCTCTGGCAAAAGACCACCGTCATGGCCAGCGGCCAGGTGTCATTCGGGGCCCAAACCTCGCTGCGCGGGGCCGCGTGGGGAAGCCGCTTTGCGCAGGACATCGCCGAGTTCGAGAGCATCGCCTACGAGACACTCGGCGCGGTTCAGGAGGACCGGGACCGCACCTTCGGCCTCCGGCTGATTGGCACCCAGGAGCTTCCGGTCGGCACCGCGACCTTATCTTTTAACGGTCTTACGTCCCGCCACGACCAGACCAATATTCCGTATGAGAGCGGTGCCCCGCAGTCCGACTCCGTGAGTGCATTCCGGCAGCACATCTACAGTGTTGGGGGCGAATATGAGGCACAACTCCACCCGCGTGTCCGGGCGAGCGTGGGTCTGAATCTGGACGGAGCGGCTACTCCCAACACGGGCCCCTTCCCGGACCGGGATCCATTCACGGCCTGGGGGCTCACGAGCGGTGTTCGGGTCGACATGGCGGAGGGCACCACCGTGCGGGCGAGCGGCGGGCGCAAGAGCCGCTTTCCGACAATGCGCGAGCTCTTTGGGGCGGCCCTCGGCAAGTTCGTTCCGAATCCGGGCCTTAGTCCTGTGACGGCGTGGATTGGGGAGCTCGGGGTCGAGCACCAAACCGAGACCCTGTCGCTCGGGGCCACGGGATTCGTGAATCGGGTCTACGACACCATCGATAAGCGAAGCTTTCAGTCCGGACCGAACGCGGGGAAAGAGCAGCGGGTCAACCTGGAGGGCGCGCGGATCTGGGGCGTTGAGGCGACCACCCGGTGGGTGCCGGCCGCCCCAATCACGGTCGACGGGCACTTGACGTGGTCTCGGCCCCGCGCCTTCGAAGACGACGAGACGGTGCGGCTCGACGAGAAGCCAGAGATTCTGGGCACGTGGACCCTGACGGCGGACCTGCCGGCTGGCGTCTCGCTTATGGGGCAGGTGCGATACACGGACCGCGTGTATGCCCGGAACGACGAGAACGAGTTTGTCCGCCTTCCCTCGTCGGTCATTACGGACGCACGGATCGGATACGACCTTTCGGGACTGGGCCGAATTGAAGAGGGGGCGCTGTTTGTCCGCGTCGACAACCTGCTGGACGACGCGAAGTTTATTGGGCTCGGGCTTCCAGGATCAGGCCGGTCGATCCGGGCCGGCCTAGAAGTCACTCTGTAAACGACGCGCGATGTCTCCGGAACGGACCCCGACACATCCCAGACCACGGACCACGTTCCCGAGCGGGGGCGGTCCGTGGTCGTGGGGGCTTGTGGGATGGCCACTCCGGAGGCACGGCGTGAGACGCTGTTCGGCAAAGGGTTTAGAACCGTCGACCGTCCGCTACCCAGACACTCATCTCTCCACTCAACGCCCAACACTCAACACCTCGCCCCGGTCGGAGAGGGCGTCGGTAAACGCCCCGATAAATGCCTCCGCCTCCGAGCGACGCACGCCCACGGTGAGGGTCGTCACGTCCGTGTACTCGCTGTCCTGCACCTCCGTGTCGAACTGCTGGAGCACCCGTCGGGCCGGCGAGGTGTCATCGTAGTCGAACCGGAGGCGGACCGGGATGCGGACGATACGCTCGACGACAGTCGCCCGGTCGAGGGCTGCCGACGCCGCATTTCCGTAGGCCCGCATGAGCCCGCCGGTCCCCAGCTCGGCCCCCCCATAGTAGCGCGTCACCACGACGAGCGTGTTCGTGAGGGTCCGCGCGTCGATCTGTCGGAGGATGGGCTGTCCCGCCGTCCCGCTTGGTTCCCCATCGTCGTCGTAGCGGAAGTCGTCGCCGCCCCGCCCGAGCCGGTACGCCGAGCAGTGGTGCGTAGCTTTGCGCTCCCGCTCGCGGACCGCCTCGATCTTCGCCTCCACTTCCGTCCGCGAAAAGACCGGCACCGCCTCAGCGAGAAAGCGAGAGCCGTCAACGGTCTGCTCGGCCCGAGCAGCGGTCTCAATGGTGCGGTACGTGTCGCTCATGAAATCGCCGGGGTGGTCGAATGGGCAAGCGGGACTGCACTCGTATGCAGCACGCAACGATCCGCGGCACTTCGCAACAGAGAGATGTTGTTGGCGACTTCCCGCGTGCAACTGATCCGCCGCGGAGAAACCCCTCTGCTGAGACACGGTGCACACGGTCCCTGTATCCAGATCTCTTCCTCAACCGCAACAATGCTGCCAAGCTCCGGGTCGGAGGACACATTGCCCGCAAGGAATCGTTTCGAAGTTTCCACTTCTCCAATGACTCTCCTCTCGTCTACGATGGCACGGTTAATTCTTCTTCTCCCTGCGGCCCTCTTATTCAGCGGATGCGGTTCGTCATCGGAGGATGGGGGAGAGCGCCAGGGCCGTCGCGGCGGCGAGCAGTCCACGCCGGCCGTGGAGGCGGTGCAGGCGCGGTACGGCTCGCTGCCCCTGGAGGAGCAGATGAGCGGCACGGTGGAGGCGCTCAATCAGGTCGTGATCTCCCCCGAGATCGACGCGCCGGTGGAAGCGGTTCTGGCGCAGAACGGAGACTACGTGGAGAAGGGCGAGCCGCTCGTCCGCCTCCGGGACGACACCTATCGGGAGCGAGTTCGGCAGGCCGAGGCGTCACTCCAGATCGCCAAGGCGGACGTCAAAAGCGCCCGGGCCAATCTGAAGGAGCTGCGTGCCCAATTGAAGCGGACTGAGCGCCTCGCCGAGCAGAATTTTGAGAGCCAGCAGCAACTCGAATCGCTTCGGGCGCAGGTGGCCCAGGCCGAGGCGCAGGTGGAGCAGGCCAAGGGACAGGTCGCACAGGCGGAGGCTACGCTCGACGAGCGGCAGACCGACCTGCGACGCACGATCATCCGTGCGCCCATCAGCGGACAGGTGGGGAACCGCAATGTGCAGGTGGGGCAGCGCGTAGGCCCAAACACGCAGCTCTACACGATGGGAAACCTCGATTCGGTCCGGGTGGAGGTTGGCGTCACGGACCGGATGACCGGGCGCATCCAACCGGGACAGACCGCCCGCATCTCGATTCCGTCGGCGAGCGACACCGTCGTGACCGCCGAAGTCACACGCCTCTCCCCCTTCATCAGCAACGAGAGCTACAGCGCCGAGGCCGAGATTATCATCCCGAATCCGGGCGGCCTCTTCAAGTCCGGGATGTTTGTGCAGGTGGACGTGGCGTACGCCGAAAGCCAGAAGGCCGCGCTGGTGCCCCTCAGTGCGCTCTACGAGGACCCCTCATCCGGCACCCGCGGGGTTTTCGTGGCGCCCACGCTCGGGACCGAAATTCCCGTCGAGACGCCCGACTCGTACGATCCCGAAGACCCGCCCCCACTCACCCAACCCACGCCCACCCGCTTCCGCGACGTGGAGATCGTGGCGGAAGGACAGCAGCTCGCCGGCGTCCGCGGCATCGAGCCCGGCGCATGGATCGTGACCGTCGGTCAGAACCTGTTGAGCACCAGCGCCGACGAACGCGTCGACGCACGGGTGCGCCCCCTCCCCTGGTCGCGCCTGATGGCTCTCCAGCGGCTGCAGGACACCGACCTGCTGCGCGACGTTCTTGAGCGACAACAGCGCATGGCCGAGCAGCGGTTCGGCGACTCGTCGGGCGCAGACACGACCCAGTCCTCCACCGCCGAACAACCCACCACGCCGGACACGCTCCGATCTTCGTCGTCGGACGTCGCCACCCGGTAGCCATCTCACTCGTCGTTCTCTCTCCGGATTTCTTTCAGCCCGATGGGTCTCTACGACACCTCCATTCGCCGCCCCGTGGCGACCGCGATGACGTTTCTGGCTATTATCGTCGTGGGCTCGGTGAGCTTTTACTACCTTCCGGTCGACCTCCTCCCCGAGATTGAGTACCCGCGGGTGACGGTCTACACCAACTACCCGAACGTGGGGCCGGAAGAGGTCGAGAAGATCATCACCGACCCGATCGCTAATGCCGTGTCCGGCGTCCCCAACGTGGAGCGCATCACCTCGAGCTCCGAGGAGGGCGGGAGCCGCGTCAACCTCGAGTTTGCGCAGGGCACCGACCTCAACGCCGCCGCCAATGACGTGCGCGCGGCCCTCGACCGCCTCCGGGACGATTTGCCGGTGGAGGCCGAGCCGCCCGGCATCTGGAAATTTGACCCCAACAGCCAGGAGATCGTCTCTATCGCCGTGGAGTCGAGCCGCGACCTGGAGTCGCTCACGCGCCTGATGGAGCGGGACATCGGCCGCCGCTTCGAGCAGATTCCTGGCGTGGGCACCCTCAACATTCAGGGCGGCATCTACCGCCAGATCCGCGTAAACATCAACCGGGAACGGCTGCGGGCCTACGACCTGTCCGCCGCACAGGTGCAGCAGGCCATCGGGCAGTCGAACGTGGCCCTGCCGGGCGGCAACGTGAAGGAGGGCCTGAAGGACCTCTACGTCCGTACGCAGGGCGAGTACGAGTCGCTCGACCAGATCCGACGGACCGTCGTCA
This sequence comes from uncultured Salinivenus sp., assembly GCA_964564875.1. Lineage (GTDB taxonomy): Bacteria > Bacteroidota > Rhodothermia > Rhodothermales > Salinibacteraceae > Salinibacter. The sequence continues at coordinate 5,616 of CAZMDV010000028.1, read as the reverse complement.
CGACCGTCGGGGGGGCTCCCGTTCAGGTACAGGACGTGGCCGAGGTGCGGGACGGCTACGAAGACCTGCAGCGCGTATCGGAGCTGAACGACGTGCCGGTCGTCCAATTGGAGATTCAGAAGCAGAGTGGGGCCAACACCGTCTCGGTGGCCGAGCGCATTCGGGCGGAAACCCAGCGCATTAACGAGACGCGCTCCGACGTCCGGTTGACGGTTGTCAGCGACCAGAGCGAGTTTATCCGCAAGTCGATCAACAACGTTCAGAATGCGGCCATCTGGGGGTCTCTGCTGGCCATTCTGGTGCTCTACCTCTTCCTCCGCAATGGGTCGACGACGTTCATCATTGCCCTGTCGATCCCGATCTCCATCATCGCCACCTTTGCCCTCCTCTTCTTCAACGACCTGACGCTGAACCAGATGACGTTCGGGGGGCTGGCGCTGGGCGTGGGGCTGATCGTAGACAATGCGATCGTCGTTTTAGAAAATATTGTCCGCCAACGGGAGGAGAATGGACGTGCGCTAAAGGAGGCCGCTTCCATTGGCACCCGCGAAGTGGCCGGGGCCATCGTCGCCTCCACGCTTACCACCTCGGTCATCTTCCTGCCCCTCGCGTTTGCCCGCACCACCACGGCGGCCCTCTTTCAGTCGCTGGCGCTGGTCGTGGTGTTCGCCCTGGTCTGCTCGCTGCTGGTGGCCCTCACGCTGGTCCCCATGATGGCCAGCCGGTTCCTGACGATCGACGCGGGGGACCATGCGGACGAGGCGGGCTCTTCGAAGTCCTGGTTTCAACGGGCCTTCGCGCGCCTGGAGCACCGCTACTCGTCCCTCATCGAACGCGTCCTCCGGCGCCGGTGGCTCGTGTTCGGGGCCACGGCCGTGCTTCTGGGCGGGTCGCTGGCGCTCTGGCCGATGGTATCGGTCGAGCTTGCGCCGCAGACGGACGCAAACGAGATCGACGTCGACCTTGAGATGGAGCAGGGGACCAATATCGCGGTCGTCATGGAATACCTGGAGGAACTGGAGCAGCGGGTGAAGGCGGAGCTTCCGGACCGGGACGTTAAGAACTTCGCCAAGCAGGTGCAGCCCTGGGGCGCCGAGGTGGAGATCCGGCTGGCCTCGGCCTCGGAGCGCTCCATCAACACGTTTGCCCTGGCGGACAGCATCCGGGGGGCCGTGCTGGGCAAGGTGCCGGGGGCCGACATTCGGGTCAGCGCGCAGTCGGGCCTCTGGATCCTCCGCCGCATTTTCAGTACCGGGGGCGGCACCGAGGCGCTGCGGGTGGAGCTGCGCGGCTATGACCTAGAACAGGCCCGCGACATTGCGGGGCGCATTCAGGGCCGCCTGGAGACCGTAGAGGGCGTGGCGGGGGTCCGGTCGGAACGGCGCGAGGGCCGACCGGAACAGAACATCCGATTTCTCCGCGAGAAAATTTCGTCGCTCGGCCTGTCGGTGGAGGAGGTAGCGCGGGCCGTGCAGACTAACGTGGGCGGCAGCCGGGCCGCAGCCTACCGCTCCGGGGGCGAGCAATTTCCGATCGTCGTGCGGCTGCGGCCGGAGGACCGCCTCTCGGTACAGGATCTCGACAACGTGTCGATCCGCACGCCCGGCGGCCAGTCGGTCCCTCTCTCCTCCCTGGTGCGCACCAACCGCGGACGGGGCCCCACCGAAATCCAGCGTATCAACGGGCAGCGGGTGACCTACATCTCGGCGAACCTCGAGAGCGACGCGGTGCTCGGCGAGGTCGTGGAGCGGGCCCGCACAAACCTCTCGGAGCTTTCCCTGCCGGAGGGCTTCTCGATTGCGTTCGGGGGCGAATATCGGGAGCAGCAGAAGGCGCAGCGCGACTTCCTCATCGCCATCCTCATGGCGCTTGTGCTTATCTACATGGTGATGGCGGGTCAGTTTGAGCGCTTCCTCGACCCACTCGTGGTCATGTTTAGCGTGCCGCTGGTCCTCATCGGGGTCCTCCCCACCCTCGTCTTCACGGGGACGACCGTGAACATCCAGAGCGTGATGGGACTCGTGATGCTCATCGGAATCGTGGTGAACAACGCGATCGTGCTCGTCGACTACATCAACCTCATGCGCCGCGAGCGCGGGATGGACCTCCTCCCGGCGGTCGCGGAGGCGGGACGACTGCGCCTGCGCCCGATTCTCATGACGACCCTTACCACGGTGCTGGGGCTCGTCCCGCTCGCCATCGGGCTGGGCGCCGGGGCCGAGATTCAGGCGGCCCTCGCCCGCGTCGTCATCGGGGGGCTCCTGGCCTCCACCCTGGTCACGCTTGTCCTCATCCCCGTCGCCTACGTGAGCCTTGAACTCCTGGCGCGCAGCTTCCGGGCAAAGCTGCCGGACTGGTCGTGGCTCCCCGACTCGACCCTCCAGCCGCGCCGGGCGTGACCCGCGACCCGTCTGCCGCACCGGGCCCCCCGAACGATCTCGGGAATGCCGCTTTCTACGCACGACTACGTGGGCGCCGCCGTGGCCTCTGACGGTCTGCCGGTGCCCCATGGTCCCACCGTGCCTCCCTCACGACGCCCTCGCCTCCATGCGCCCGACCTCCTTTTCCACTCGTCCGGTCCTTGTCCCCCTGCTCGCGTGCACGCTCCTCGCCGCCGGGGGTCCCCCGCTTTCGGGCTGTGCCCAGGACCAGGACACCTCGGGGGTCCAGACGCCGAAGATTGAGGCCCCCTCCTCTTCCGAGACTACGGTCGACGACACGACCGTGGAGGCGGACGTGCCCTACGTGGCAACTCCCAATAAGACTGTGCGCGGCATGCTCGAACTCGCCAACGTGACGAAACGCGATACCGTCTACGACCTTGGGAGCGGGGACGGTCGCATCCCGGTCACGGCTGCGCAACGGTACGGCGCCCACGGCGTCGGCATCGAAATCAAACCAAGCCTCGTCGACCGGGCCCGCAAGAATGCTAAGCTCTCCGGCGTCAACGACAAGGTCGAGTTCCGACAGGGAGACATTTTCGAGGCCAACTTCAGCGAGGCGACGGTCGTCACGATGTACCTCTTCCCGGAGGTTAACCTGAAGCTCCGGCCTATGCTCTTCGAACAATTGGAGCCCGGCACGCCCGTGGTCTCCCACAGCTTCGACATGAACGGATGGGAACCCGACTCGACCGTGCGGGTGAACGGCGACATCCTTTACCTCTGGACGATTCCGGAGGACGTCCCCGACCACTTGATGGAGGAATAGTGGCACTTCGACTGCCCTGAAAGATCCAGTCGCGCCTTACCGAATGGACATGGGGAGGGAAGATACAGAGACGCGGAGGGATCGTGCTATCAGTGCGTTTCCCCTCTTCCGCGTTCTCATGGCGGATTCAATGGAGCGCTGGCGCGAAGGGCCAAAACTTGGGCAAAAAAAAACAAAACCCCGCTTGCCCTCGTCGGGGCGGAACGGGGATTTTGCCTGTTTGGTTGGCGGTGGAGCCACTGGGATTCGAACCCAGGACCTCTGGAGTGCGATTCCAGCGCTCTACCAGCTGAGCTATGGCCCCGGATGGGAAGACAGCGGTCGGGCCGCTGTGAATCAACTTGTTAGCCGCCCGTAGCTACGGTCCCTTTTGACGGTCTGTTCCTGCGGGCCCGGCCGGCGGAAAGGGACGGTCCGGGGCGTTGTCGTGAGAACCGTGCGAAGGTCTGCCGCCACCGTGACGAGCGTGTAAGAAGCCCGTCGGGACTGGCACGAGCGCCCACTCGTGCCGTACAGCACTTCTGTGTTTTTCAAAGAACCAGATCTGCTCGTGCCGTGAGCCACAAAAATCTACCGACGAAGACATGCCCCGTTTGCAATCGCGAGTTTGAGTGGCGGAAGAAATGGGAGGACGACTGGGAGAACGTGAAGTACTGCAGCGAGCGCTGCCGTCGTAACAAAGACCGCGACCATGTGCCCTGGGCGAAGGAATCCTGATGGATGCACGGGAGAACGTATGGGGGTGTGGATGCCACACCTTCGTTTGGCCCTCTCCCCTACCCTCGACCTTCAACCTTCCAACGTACCAACGCCGTGCCTTCAACCGCCCTCGTCTGGATCCGCAACGATCTTCGCGTGCGCGACCATGCCCCGCTCCGCTACGCGGTCGACCACTACGACCAGGTGGTGCCCGTCTACTGTTTCGACCCGCGTCACTTTGGCACAACCATGTTCGACCTGCCGAAGATGAGCGCCATTCGGGCCCGCTTCCTGCGCGAGAGTGTGAAGGATTTGCGCTCGTCTCTTCGCAACCTGGGCAGCGACCTTGTGGTGCGCCGGGGCCCCCCTGAATCGGTGCTGCCCGCACTGGTGCGCCAGACAGACGCCAACGAGGTACTTCAGTTTCAGGAGATTGGGACCGAGGAGCGAAAGGTGGAGGACGCCGTGACGGAAGCCCTGGCCGACACCGACGCGACGCCGGGCTTCTTCTGGGGCAAGACCCTCTACCACGTCGACGATATTCCTTTCGAGGGGCCCGATGATATTCCGGACGTCTACACGAATTTCCGGAAGGAGGTGGAGAAAAAGAGTCAAGTCCGCCCTACCATCGATGCGCCAACCTCTCTTCCGCCACTGCCGGAGGAGATCGACCCCGGATTGGTCCCTATGCTCGATGATCTCGGCTTCGACGACGACGGCACTGTCGACGAGCGCGCCGTGCTGCCTTTCAAGGGCGGCGAGACCCGCGGCCTCGACCGGATCGACGAGTACATCTGGCGCGAGGACTGCCTCAAGAAGTACAAAGCCACGCGCAACGGCCTCCTCGGCGCCAACTTTTCGTCGAAGTTCAGCCCCTGGCTCGCCCACGGCTGCATTACGCCGCGCCAGATCCACGAGGAGGTGGAGCGCTACGAGGACCGGCGCTTTGACAACAAGTCGACCTACTGGATGAAGTTCGAGCTCATCTGGCGCGACTTCTTCAGCTACGTGACCTGGAGTGCGGGCGACCGGCTCTTCCGCTCCGGCGGCATCATCGGCAATGACATCGACTGGACGTACCACGACGAGTCGTTCGAGCGCTGGGCCACCGGCACCACGGGCATCCCGTTCGTGGACGCCAACATGCGCGAGCTCAACCAGACCGGATACATGTCCAACCGCGGCCGGCAGAACGTGGCCAGCATGCTCTCGCAGAGCCTGAAGCTGGACTGGCGGATGGGCGCGGCCTACTTCGAATCCCGCCTCGTGGACTACGACGTGGCCTCCAACTGGGGCAACTGGGCCTACAACTCGCGCGTCGGCAACGACCCGCGAGCCCGCTACTTCAACATCGTGAAGCAGGCCAACCGCTACGATGAGAACGGCGAGTACGTGCGCTATTGGCTGCCGGAGCTCGAAGGGGTGCCCGACGAGTTCGTCCATGAGCCGCACCGGATGAGCCACGAGCAGCAGAAGCTTTACGACTGCGTCCTCGGCGCGGACTATTCGAAGCCGATGGTGAACCTCGACAAGACCTACAAGCGCATCCGGAACGAGCGCGATTGAACGAGCGACGGTGGCGGACTTCAACCGATCCTGCTGAACTGACGGCCGACCGCGGTCTGCGGTCCGCCGTTTCCCCAAAAAGGGAGCCTGTCAAATCAGAAAGCAGCCTTCCTTCACGCATCACGCCATCACGCATCACGC
>CAZMDV010000027.1:0-15025 GCA_964564875.1 uncultured Salinivenus sp. | reverse complement strand
TGAGCCGCTGAGAGGGGAAACGTTCGCAGGGCGTCCGGGCCTGCGCGGCGCCGTGAGAGCGGTCGGATTACGCTCGCACGCTGAGGGCCTCGGTGACCTCGTCGGCGGCCTCCTTCAGGAGCACTGCCGAGCGGAGCGAGATGCCACTCTCGTCGAGGAGTCGCTTTCCTTCCTCGGCGTTGGTTCCCTGCAGACGGACGATCAGGGGCACCTCGATGTCGATGTTTTGGGCCGCCTCGATGACGCCCCGGGCCACGCGGTCGCAGCGGACGATGCCCCCAAAGATGTTGACGAGAATGGCCTCGACGCTCGGGTCCTTCAGGATGATGCGGAAGCCCGCCTCCACGGTCTCCGCGCTCGCAGCCCCGCCCACGTCGAGGAAGTTGGCGGGCTCTCCCCCCGCCAGCTTGATGATGTCCATGGTGGCCATGGCCAGGCCCGCCCCGTTGACCATGCAGCCCACGTTCCCGTCGAGCTTGATGTAGCTGAGCCCGTGTTTTCCGGCCTCCACCTCGATCGGGGCTTCCTCGTGGAGGTCGCGCATCTCCTCGAGGTCCGGGTGGCGAAAGAGCGCACTGTCATCGAGGTTGATCTTCGCGTCGACGGCCGCCAGGTCCTCCTCCGGCGTCTGCACGAGCGGATTGATCTCCGCGAGGGTGCTGTCGGTCTCCTCGAAGGCCTGGTAGAGACCCTGGATCAGCGAGGTGGCCTGTTTGAAGACATCGCCGTCCAGCCCCATCGCGAAGGCAAGCTGTCGGGTCTGGAAGGGCTGCAGGCCAATCGTTGGGTCCACCCACACCTTTCGAATCTTCTCGGGCGACTCCTCGGCGACCGTTTCAATGTCGACGCCCCCCTCGGTCGACACCATGATGGCATTCATGCTCTTCTCCCGATCGAGGGTCACTCCCAGGTAGTATTCCTGCGCAATGTCGACGCCCTTGGTCACGAGGATCTTCCGTACTTCTTGCCCCTCCTCCCCAGTTTGGTGGGTCACCAGGTTCATGCCTAGAATGTCGTCGGCGTGCTTGCGAACCTCGTCGACGCTATTGGCGAGCTTGACGCCTCCGCCCTTGCCGCGGCCCCCAGCGTGAATCTGCGCCTTCACGACGAACAGCGTGGCGTCCTCTTCCTCCTTCAGCCGACGTGCAGCGTCGACTGCATCGTCTACCGTTTCGGCCATGATGCCGCGGGGCACCGGCACGCCGTAGTCTCGAAAGATATCTTTTGCTTGATATTCGTGGAGCTTCATGGAGTGGGGCGGATTGGATGAACGTTGAATTTGATGGCAAGTAAATGGTCGGGGACGAAAAGGTCTAGGGAGGACCCCTTATTTTTGCGGGGTGTTTGCAAGCGGCCCCGCCCCTCTCCCCACCGTCAAGCCAGGGTCCCACCATGACAACCTTCGAGTGGCACATCACGAAGCGGCTCCTGAAGGGCTTCGTCTTCTTCGTGGGGGCCCTCATCGTCTTTTTTATCGTGCTGCACTGGGTCGAGTACAGCGACGACTTCCTCGACCGGGGGGCTACCATCCGGGAGGTCTTTACGGTCTTCTACCCCAACTATATTCCGGAGATCGTTCGTCTCACCTCCCCCCTCGCCCTCTTCCTTTCTTGCATCTACCTGACTGGCACCCTCGCCCAAGAACTGCAGCTTACGGCCCTGCAGACCTCCGGGGTCTCGCTGTACCAGCTCATGCGCCCCTACGTGGGGGTCGGCTTATTCGTCACCCTCTTCATGTTTGGCTTCAATGGATGGGTGGTCCCCAGGACGAACGAGGTGGTGGTCCGCTACGAGAATGAGCACCTTAATCCGGGCCAGCGGTCAGTCGAGACCAGCGAGGTCCACCGACGGAACGGTCCGAATAGCATTCTCTCCGTGGGCTACTACGACGTGGACGACGCGCGGGCCCACAACGTCTCGCTTCAACGGTTCGAAGCTCCCTCTCGCCTGGTAGGCCGCATAGACGCCGAGCGGATGCAGTGGGTCGACTCGCTCGAGGCGTGGCACATGGAGGAGGTGACACGCCGTACGTTCGTAGCGGGAGAGAAGCAGTACAAAAAGACCCTTGCCTCGCTAGACACCACCCTTCAGATCTACCCCCGCGATCTGGCGCGGTCGAAGAACGATGTGGCGGCCATGACTATTCCGGTCGCGTCCGACTATCTCGCGGCCCTCCGCCGGTCCGGCGTCGGCGAATTGAAACAGCCCCTGGTGGCTTACTACAACAAGTTCGCCTATCCCTTTGCCAATTTCATCTTGATTCTCATCGGGGTCCCCATCGCGTCCGTCCGGCGCCGCGGGGGACAGGCCGTGCGGTTTGCCATTGGACTGTCCATTGCATTCGTCTATCTCTCCATCCAGAAGCTCGCGGAGCCCCTTGGGTACGCCGGCACCCTTAGTCCGGCCCTCACCGCCTGGCTCCCGCACATTACGTTTGCCGTCGTTGCCCTGCTCGTGCTCTGGTGGGCGCGGAAGTGAGGAACCTGGGGAATCGTCGGCCGCGCCGAAACCGTTCTCCGTCATACTATTTTTACAAGGGGTGACCTCGGGACGAGACCGTTTGTCCTCTCCCGAAGTGCGATGACCTCGGGAGACAGGACGCAGTCCGCAGTCAGAAAAGCGGACACTCCCTTTCCGTTCGTCCCGCCGACGTTCAGGAAGGCTCGGCCTTCCCCCTCCGCAGTTCTGTTGCACTGCCTCTTCCCCCCCATGTGGCACGGTAGCGTTCTCGGCACCATTGGAGACACCCCGCTGGTCGAACTCAACAACATCGGCAGCGATGCCCCTTGCACCATTCTTGGCAAGGTGGAATTTTTTAATCCGGGGGCATCGGTGAAAGACCGGATCGGGATTAGCATGATCGAAGACGCAGAGGAGAAGGGCCTCATCGAGCCCGGCGGGACCATCATCGAGGGCACCAGCGGAAACACGGGGGCGGGCCTCGCCATCGCTGCCATCGCCAAGGGCTACCGGTGCATTTTTACCATCACAGACAAGCAGAGCCCGGAAAAGGTCGACGTGCTCCGGGGCCTTGGGGCCGAGGTGCTCGTGTGCCCGACCAACGTGGAGCCCGACGACCCCCGCAGCTACTATTCTGTGGCGCGTCGCCTGTCCGAAGAAATTCCGAATTCGATTTACCTGAATCAGTACGACAACTCGTCCAACGCACAGGCCCACTACGAGACAACGGGGCCGGAGCTGTGGGAGCAGACGGAGGGACAGATTACTCACTTCGTGGCCGGGGCGGGGACGGGCGGCACCATCAGCGGAACCGCACGCTACCTGAAGGAGCAGACCGAGGACATCGACATCATCGGGGTCGACCCTAAAGGCTCAGTGTTCTACAAGTACTTCCACGAGGGCGTCTTCGACGAGGACGAAATCCAACCCTACTTCACGGAGGGCGTAGGGGAGGACATCATTCCTGAGAACATAAACTTTGACCTCGTCGACGACTTCGTTCAGGTTGAGGACAAGGCGGCCATGCAGATGACGCGCCGGATTGCCCAGGAAGAGGGCCTCTTCATCGGACAGTCCTGTGGCATGGCCCTTGCGGGCGCTCTGCAATGGATCGAGGACCATCGCGGCGAACTCTCTCAGGAAGATGTTGTCGTCGTTCTGTTTCCGGATTCGGGATTCCGCTACCTCTCGAAGACCTACAACGACGAATGGATGCGGAACCACGGATTTCTGGAGAAGAAACCGGACGTGACTGCCGACGAGGTGCTCAGCCTCCGACAGAAGCAGACCGACGTGATTTCCGCGGCCCCGGACGACGAGCTTGGAGACGTGATTGAGGAAATGACTGACGAAGGAATTTCTCAAATGCCCGTCATCGACGACGACCACGAGGTGGTGGGCAGCGTGACCGAAACACGAATCTTGAGCCGCCTCATCGAAGACCCTGAGGCGCGGGAGGCCCCGGTTCGCAAGGTCATGGGAACGCCCTTTCCGGTCGTTCCCACCTCCCTTCACCTCGAGCACCTGTCGGCCTACCTGGACGAGGACGCTGGCGCCGTCCTCGTCGACCATGGTCCGGACGACGAGTACTCGGTCCTCACGAAAAGCGATTTGATCAGTGCGCTCGCCAAGGTCGGCCAGGACAACAACAACGCCTCGTAGAGCGGCGCGCGGCCGGCTGTCGTCTTCCACCCTTCATCCTCCAGGTTCTGCCCCCTATGACTGACGACGATCCCTCACACTCACCCGAGGAGACCAACAGCGCGTCCAAGGCGGAACGTCACGGCGGCTCCTCTGGCTCCTCTCTCCGCGAGGGCCGACTTCGGATGCCCGATTTTGAGGGCCTCTCGGACACTGCGCAGGACATCAGTGTGGCCTTCGGCGAAGAGGCGGCCGACGGGACCTACGCGAACTCCGTCATGATCCGGAGCTCGTCCGAAGAGTTCGTCCTGGACTTTGTCCGTGTCATTCCGGGCGTCATGGAGGCCCGTCTGGAAAGCCGCATCATCGTCCCCCCCCAGAACGCCGAGCGCCTTTTCGAGGCGCTTGAGGAGCACCTCAAGTCTGTGGACCGGACCCGGGAAGAACCTCCCCAGTCCCGAAATCCCTCCCAACCGGGAAGCGACCTCGCCCCCGAGAACGGGCACATGCCCCTCGGCGAAACCACGTCTGATTCTATCCCTACCGTTGAGCCCGAGCTTCTCACGGCCACCTTTTCGCTTTCGGGGGAGGCGGTGTACTGCAACGATCCATGGACCTCTCTTCTGGGCACAACCGATCGTCCCTGGGCACGCCTTTCGGAAGAAGATCAGGAGATGGCGGAATCGTCGGTTCTTGATGCCCAAAAGGGTTCCCTCGTCACAAACCGACTCGTCTCGATCCAGACGCCCCATCGCGAAGAGCCCCTGCCCGTCCTCCTCAACTTTATTCCCGTGCGTGACGGAACGAGCGACGAGGACGCGAAAAGCTGCCAGGCCGTCACAGTAAGCGGGGAAGTGCTAGCAGAGCCTCCGTCCTGGATGCTCAGCCAGACCCAGCGGCACCGGATGGAAACCCTTGGACGAATGACGATGGGCGTTGCCCACGACCTCAACAATCTACTGAGCGGCCTCATTGGCCACATCGAGCTCCTCAAGGATCAGATCGAGCACACCTCTCTCACCGATTCGATCCAGCCCTCGATTGAAACGATTGAAACGACGGCGGAGGACGGCGCTGCCCTCATCGAAAAGCTCCAGCGGTACATCCGTCACGATACCCAGCAGCACTTCGAACCTGTTAACCTCACGGAGCTCATCGAGGAGTGTATCACGCTTACGGAGCCCTACTGGTACAACGAGCCCCGTCGCCAGGGCATCGAGATTTCTGTCAAGACCTCCCTGGAAGAGGTCCCGGACATCCTCGGGGCAGCCTCTGAACTTCGGGAGGTATTCGTCAACCTCATCCTCAACGCCGTTCAGGCGATGCCACAGGGGGGAACACTCCGGTTCGAGACCTTCACGAGCGACGAGGGTCGGGTCTGTGCCAACGTGAGTGACACGGGCATCGGCATGACCGATGAGGTTCGGAAAAACGTCTTTGAGCCCCTCTTCACCACAAAGGGAGACGACGGAACCGGGATGGGCATGGCCGCCAGCTACGGCATTGTGCAGGAGCACGAGGGCACAATCGACGTGGCGTCGGAGCCCGAAGAAGGGACACGCTTCACCTTGACCTTTCCCCCCGCCGAAGGTGAGACCGAGCCTGTCGAAGAGCCCCCTCCCGAGCCGATCGAGCCCGACGAATCTGGAGGGGCCGTTGTCCTTGTGGTCGACGATGAGGAGATGGTACGGTCAACTGTAACCCGGCTTTTGAAGCTAAACGGACACGAGGTGGACCGAGCGTCGTCGGGGGAGGAGGCGCTTTCGATGTTTGCCGACAATGACTACGACATCGTTTTCACCGACTTCGGTATGCCCGAAATGACAGGGGGAGAGCTGTCTCGGAAGATCAAGGAGGAGCGACCGGACCTGCCTGTCATCTTGTTAACCGGCTACACCGAAACCGAAACAGCCATCGACGATGTCGACGGCATCCTCTCAAAGCCCTTTAAGCGCGACGACCTCGAAACGGCCATTCAGAACTACTTTGCCTCTTCTTCCTGATCCTCTCCGGGGGTGCGCGCCCTGGCAGGACCTTGGCTACTGAATGCGCAGCATGAGTCGGACAGCGTGAACGTACGTACTGATTTGTCCGGGCACCCGTCTTTCTTCGAACGCGTGAACGGCGTAGTCGATCTGAAACGGACCGAGGCGCAGCCCAAGTCCACCGGCTGGATACCCCGCGCCCAGACCGCTTCGGAGAACGAGCCCGTCGGTTAGTTCGGCCCGGACCCCAGCGTGGAGGCGGGCGAGAAGGTGCTGCTGGTCGTGCCCGTACCCCTGATAATCGACCGCCAGGCCCACGTCGTCGAGCCCAAACAGCGAGGCAAAGCGGTAGGCCACCCCCACCCGATACGAGGAATCGAGCTGAAAGAGGCGACGCGCCCGGTTCACTTCTCGGGTCGCCGTGCCCGCATCGACCGACGCGGACTCGGCAACGAAGCCCTCCAGGAACGGGATCCTCGGCGTGCCCTCGAAGACGTAGTCGTACCCGTCGTCCAGGAGGTCGTAGACCGCTCCCCCAAGGGAGAGGCGCCCTCGCAGGGGCCACCAGGTCGGCGTGTAAAGCCCGCCTAGGTCAATCTGAAACGTGCTCCCCTGCAGCAGGAGGGCGGCTTCGTCGGGCGTGATGGCATCGAGGGGCCTGTTCTCGAACGTCAGGAATCGCCGGCTCTGGGTAGCCGTCCCTCCCACCGATAGCCCCGGGAGGCCAATCATATCCAGATTGGCCCCGACCGACAGGACGGCCATGAGATCTGTACGGCTCAACAAAAACACCTCCGGTACGCCCAGTCCCGCCCCGTTCACCCGGTAGTTGAGAGACGTCTTGACGAACAGTCCGCCGCCCAGGCCAAAGTCGCTCGTGGAGTACACGAACGACGGAAGAACAACAGCCCCGGTCCCCCGGACGGGATTGCGGCCTCGCTGGTACGCATCCCGATAAAGGTCCTCGAGAACCTCGGTGTCCAGGTCAAAATTGGCATCGATGGCCGGCTGGAGGCGGCGGTTAAAAAAGTCGATCCGATCTTTCAGATTTGGACTGGCGGCGGTCTGGATCCCCAAGATGGTAAAGTAGGAGGAGACGTGGGGAAGTTGGGCGGGGTTGTAGAAGAAGGGCCGGTCTGGCCCCGGCAGTGCCACCCCTGCGTCGCCCATCGCCCGCACGGTCGGGGACGGGACAAACGAGCGCTCGGTGAACCGGTTGTTCTGGGCGAACGCAGGACGGAGCGCCGCGGCAGCCCCCAGGAGAAGTAGAAAAACCGTGCAGCAGCGAACGCGCATACCTGGACGAGCAGTTTGAGAAATCCACAGGGGGATGCCGGTACGAAGATCCGTGGGCCTGATAAAGAGTCGATTCTGACGGCCAATGTCCAGCGGGCATTTGCCCTCTGCCCCTCATCCTCATACCGATTCCAATCGAAAATGTCGGTAGAACCACCAAGGCCCGTCGCCTTTTCGGCCTATGAGAAAATCGGCTGTCTTCCGTCTGCCGGATTCGGCTTACGGTCGACCCGACACGACGTATTCGAAACGGCATCAGGGCGCGCGTCCAGAACGACATTCCGCTCCTGCTCCCCACCGAGGACGAATGATGCTAGACGAAATCTGCGCGTTCGCGACGGATGGGCACCGCGCCGGGCTACAAACAGTCGATTCGGGTACTCGCGGCATCAGCAAGATCCTGCAGGCGCTCGACGAGAACCGGGTTCTGGCCCTCCTCCGACGAACGAGTACGGTCCTGGAGCCACTGCGTCCCCCGACGCGCAGCGGTGTCCAGCCCACAGAGTGCGTCGTGCCGCCGGCCCAGTGCACCTTCCGTCTCCGCACACGCGACCAGTGCCCGGTGCGGGTCGGCCTCGCGGTCGAGGTATAGGGAGCTGCCCGTGGTATCGAAGGCGGCGTGGACGTCGATGACTTCCGTGGCCACCACTGTGACGGCCCCGAGGAGGAGCCCCTTCTGGCGATAGCGCGGGCGGGCCGACGAGAAGGCCTCGGCGCGGCGCTCCAGGACGCCCCTCACGACGAGGCGCAGGACACGCTCCACCGTTGACGCGTGTTCGACCAACGGACGCAGCGGATCGGCGTCCAAGGGGACGTAGTCGTAGCGATCAGGGGACATCTTGGGCTGTGCCCCATCGGTGCATATGTTTTCTTTCCGGGACGACTGGGCGACAGACGGGGCTCCCGAGGACTTGGATCCCTCAACGAGGTGCCCCGCCGCCGCTCGCAGCGTGAAGACATCGAGCCCGCGCTCGGCGTAGAGGGCATTTCCCAGCTCCACCCGAACGTGGATGTCGGTCGAGTCTTTGTCAAACGCGCGCTCAAGGAGGCGGACCGCCCGCGACGCATCGCCGGCGGCCAACGCGGTTTGCGCGTCGGCCAGGAGAGCATCCACGGTGGTCGGCTCGGAGGTTGAAACGTCAAAGACGTTGCAGGCCCCAACGAGCAGTCCTGCGACTAGGAGGAGGAGCCAGGCCGAGTGTCCTCCCCGTGACGGGAGTATTCGCAGCACAGGGACAGTTCCGTACATTTACAAAGTCGTATCCAGGTCTCTGGGGAAGACACCACGGACGTGGGCGGAAGGGAGAACAGAAAGGGCCAACGTGGGTCCCTCGACGCAGCATCGTCGGGCCGTGACGAGCCAGAACGCTGGAGATCGGTTCTCGGGGAGAAACAGGGCTCACTCGTCCGTAACAGAGTCCGGCCGGGGAGACTCGTCGATCACTTGGGCATCTTCGATGTTGGGGTCGAGCTCGCGGTCAAAGGCTTCCTTCGACTCGGCGGCGACCTTGGACACACGGCCGGCCGCCGCGTCAACCAGATTGGCCGTGAGCCGGAGCACATGTCCTCCCAGGTAGACCGTTTTTCCCAGCCAGTTCAGATCGTGGGGTTCGCGACGTTCAGTGGGCCTTCTCTGAGACATATCGGGGGAGAGCCGGTGGAATGGGGATGATGCCGGTCGGCTCCGGGGGAAGCTTCTCCCTGGAACTGCGTTGCACTACGTCTCGTCGGGCGAGGATCCACTCTGGGGAGCCTGCCGCTGGGCGGTTTCCGGCTCCGCAGCTCCCGGTCTCGTCCCGTCGGAGGAGGCCGACGACCGGTCGGCCTGATGCATGACATCCCCGAGCTCGTCGGCGAGCATGCGCCCGACTCGCTCAAGGCCCTCGGCCAGGGTCGAGGCCGACGCCTCAATGAGGAACCGGGCCTGTTCTTCCACCTCGAGCTCTTCGAAGTCGCGGCGCGTCTGATCGTAAGGATCGTCGGTCGGCATGGGAAACGAACCGTTTGAGGAGAGGCCCCGTTTGGTGATTGTTGCCTCAACGTAAACCCCGTCGAGGTTCATCACGTAGACGTACTGCAAGAACGGATGGTTTCCCTGTCCCGCGCTTCCTCCCTTCATGGCTCCCTCCTCAACGGCGGCCGATTCTGACACCACGTACCTCGAAGGGGTCGTGACGAGTTCGACCGGTAGCTGGTACGACGTGCAGGTGGGAGAGCGGACCATCCCCTCCCGGATGCGCGGAAAGTTCCGCCTCACAAAAGAGGACGTGACCAATCCGGTCGCCGTGGGAGACCGGGTCACAATCCGGCTGACCGAAGAGGACCAGACCGGCTTCATCACCGAGATTCATGACCGGGTCAACAAGCTGAGCCGGCGAGCGGCAGGGCCGCGGGAAGGCCAGGAGCACATCCTCGTCGCCAACGTCGATCGCATCTGGAGCGTGCAGGCGGTCCGGCTCCCGGCCCTGAACGCGCGCTTTCTCGACCGCCTGCTCGTCGCAGCGGCCGTGCACGACATTCCGGCAGGCCTCATCATCAACAAGATTGACCTTATGACGGAGGCCGACAAGCCGGACGTGATGGATTTTCACCTCCGCTACGCCGACCTCGGCTATCCCGTAGTGGCGACCAGCGCTACGGAGAGACACGGCCTCGATCGGCTCAACGACGCCTTTGACGAGCAGATCAACGCCATTACCGGTCCGTCTGGCACTGGCAAGTCTACGCTACTCAACGCCCTCGAACCCGGTCTCGACCTGCGTACGGGCTCCGTGAGCGCCAAGACCAAGAAAGGGACCCACACCACGACCCACGCCGAACTGCACTCGCTTTCAAGCGGGGGCTACGTCGTGGATACCCCTGGCCTTCGGGAGTTTGGGGTCCGCAACGTGCACCCGAAGGACCTGGCGCACTATTTCCCCGACCTCGCGCCGTACGTGAACGACTGCGCGTTTGCGGACTGCACCCACGACCACGAGCCCAACTGTGCCGTGAAGGCGGCCGTGGAGCGTGGCGATATTCACCCCAAGCGGCACGAGAGCTACCTCACCATCCTGGCGTCTCTGCAGGAAGAGCAGACGCCGGAATACTGATGCGTGACACGTGATTCGTGATCTCTGTCCCTCACAGTTCACGTCTCACGTGTCACGAGCCAACCAGCACGCCTTCTATCAAGGGGACCACTCCCCAAAGCCCTTCTCCTTCCTTTCCCCTACGCCCTCAGTCCCGCACCTTCTTCGTCGCCTCATCGCCCTTCTCCGCTAGCAGATCGAGGGCCTCGTCCATCGTCAGGGCGTCGATGGACTGGTCGTCCTTGAGGGAGGCGTTGGTGCCGTCGTGCTTCACGTACGGTCCGTAGCGGCCATTCCATACCTCTACCGGCTCGTCGGTCCCGGGGTGGGGGCCCAGGACCCGATCCGGCTCGTTGCGGGACTCCTTCCGTCGAATGAGTTCGAGGGCACGCTCCAGCCCCACCTCCAGCACGTCGTCGTCCTTCTGCAGGGACGCAAAGGTGTCCTCGTGCCGCACGTAGGGCCCATAGCGGCCGATGTCGGCCTCGATCTCGCTGCCGGTCTCGGGATTTGTGCCCAGCGTCCGGGGCAGATCAATGATCCGAAGGCCGAGGTCAAAGTCCACGTCCTCCGGCTCCACGCCCGGCGGCAGGGAGACGCGCTTCGGGTCTTCCTCTTCGTCGTCGCCGAGCTGGACGTAGGGGCCGTAGGGACCGGACTTGAGGAGGACCGGCAGATTGGCCTCGGGGTGAATGCCGAGCACCCGGTCGCCCTTGTTCGCTTCCTCCAGGATTCCCCGCAGGCGCTCTTCGGTCGTGTCGCCGGGGGCCAAGTCGTCCGGTATTGACGCCGTGACGGTGGATCCATTCATTTCCCCCTCCACGTACGGGCCGTACTTGCCGACGCGGACCACGTGGTCGCCCCACTGGTCGGGGAAAGAAATGGAACTGATCTCGCGGGCGTCAATCACCTCCAGGCCCTCCTCCACTCGCTCCTCGATGCCCTTTTCCCCTTCGTAGAAATCTCTGAGATACGGGGTCGGCTCTTTACGTCCGCGGGCAATGTCGTCGAGCACCTCTTCCATCTCCGCCGTAAAGTTGACATCGACCAGCGGCTCGAACTGGGCCTCCATGAGGTTGTTGGTGGCGAAGGCCGTGAACGTGGGAATGAGCGCGTTCCCCTTTTTCCGCACGTAGCCCCGCTGCTGGATGGTGCCGATGATGGAGGCGTACGTGGACGGCCGCCCGATGCCCTCGTCCTCCAGCGTCTCGACCAGGGACGCCTCGGTGTAGCGGGACGGCGGCTGGGTTTCGTGCCCGATCGGTTCGACGGAGCGGACCCGAAAGCCCTGCTCGTCGGAGGACGGGGCCGACGTTTCCCCCACATCCAGCGGGGGCAGGGGACGCTCCTGGTCGCGCAGTGCGGCGTCCGGATCGTCGGCCCCCTCGACCAGCACCCGGAAGAAGCCCGGAAAATCGAGGCGCTTGCCGGAGGCGCGGAACCGCGCCACGTCGCCGTCCACCTCGGCGTCGAAATACACGTTCGTGTAGCGGATTCGGGCGTCCGCCGTCTGCGTGGCGAGGGTGCGCTTCCAGATCAGGTCGTAGAGCGCCGCCTCGATGCCGCTGAGGCCGAGCTCGTCTTTCGTTTCCATGTCGGACCCGGCGGGCCGGATGGCCTCATGGGCCTCCTGCGCGCTGTCCGAGGAGCGGTACTGGCGCACCTCGTCGCTCAGGTAGTCGTCGCCGTAGCGCTGCGATACGGTGCGGCGGGCGCCCTTCACCGCCTCGGACGAGAGGTTCGTCGAGTCGGTGCGCATGTAGGTGATGTAGCCGTTCTCGTAGAGCGACTGGGCGATGCTCATCGTCCGGCTCGATGAGAGGTTGAGCTTCCGGTTAGCCTCTTGCTGGAGAGTGGACGTAATAAAGGGGGCGAAGGGGGACTTCGTGCGCGTCCGCTTCTTGACGTCGGCGATGCGCCACGTCGTCTCCGGCAGCTGCTCGGCCAGCGAGGTCGCTTTCTCCTCGTCGAGCAGCACGACGTCCTCGCCCTCAGCGAGCGACTCCTTGAGGCGACCGGTTTCCTCGTCGAAGTCGCGGCCCGCAGCGAGCCGCACCTCATTCAGGTGCGTCATCTCAGCCTCCACCCCGGTGCCCTTCTTGGCGAGCTGGGCTTCTAGGTCCCAGTACGTGGCCGGCACGAACGTAATGCGGTCGGTCTCGCGGTGCACCAGAAGCCGCACCGCCACGCTCTGCACCCGACCCGCCGAGAGCTTCGGCTTAATCTTGCGCCAGAGCAGGGGCGAGATCGAGTAGCCGACCAGGCGATCGAGGATGCGGCGCGTCTGCTGGGCCTCCACCAGGTGCTCGTCGATGTCGCGCGTGTCTTCCAGGGCCTGGCGGATGGCATCCTCCGTAATCTCGTGGAAGACCATGCGCTCGACCGGCACATTCGGGTCCAGGACGTTCACGAGGTGCCACCCAATAGACTCGCCTTCTCGATCTTCGTCCGTTGCAATGTAGAGCATGTCGGCGTCGCTGACGGCCCTCTTCAGGTCGCGGACGACCTCCTTCTTATCCGGGGGCACGATGTATAAGGGCTCGAAGCCGTTGGTGACCTTTACGCCGAGCCGGGCCCAGTCCTCGTCCTTATATTCCGACGGAATCTGCTCCGCCGACGCCGGCAGGTCTCGGATGTGCCCCATGCTTGCCTCGACCCGAAAGCCATTCTCCGGCAAGAAGGCCCGGATCGTGCGGGCCTTCGTGGGTGATTCAACGACAACCAAACGCTTCATAAGGGGAAAAGAGAGTCGGTGCGACAGATCGACAGACGCGCGTCGGTAGAGGTGAGCGCGACAAGCCGACGAGCAAAATTAGCTCGATAGGCACGCCTGCTGTGGGAGGGTCGTTCCGAGTCCGTATGTGATCGATGTGTTTTGATTTCGGGCCGACGGCAATAAAGACGTCCTGCCCGATCCGAGTATTCCCCGACGAGAGGCCCGCGTCTTGTGTGCACGTCCCCGAAGGAGGGCATCACTCGGTACAGGCATGGGGCGCCCCTCCGTCGCCCGCAGGCTCGGCGCCCCACCCACAAATTCAGGCCTCAGATTCACGCATAAAAAGGGAGCCCGGCTCCGGGGAAGCCGGCGCCGGGCTCCATTTGTGGCGACCGCAGATGGTCGGAAACCGGGAGACACCGAGGTTAGGCCGTGTCTCCATTCGGACGCCCCAGTTCCAGACTGTCTTCGCCCAGGAAGTGATCGAGGTGGTGGGCCCGGTCTTCGGCCTTGGTCAGCACCTTCTTCAGCTCGCGCTCCGTCCCCGGATCGCCGAGCTCCTGGGCCTCCGCGATGACCTCTCGGAGATGCCCAGCAAGGGTCCGCTCGGCGCTGAGGTCGTGCTGGAGCATCTGCCGGATGCGGTAGGTGCCCTCCGGCTCGTGCTCCACGTGTGAGAGCTCAGCCTGGGCGTCCGGCGCGCTCGTGGGGATGCCCCCGAGGGCAGTGATGCGCTCGGCTATGCGATCCACGTACTTGTGGACCTCTTCATAATTCTCTTCTAGGAACATGTGGAGGTCGTTAAACTGCGGGCCCTCGACGAGCCAGTGGTGCTTCTGATACTGATGGTACATCGTCCAGAGCGTGCACTGGATCTCGTCGAGCTTGGGGATCAGCTGTTCGGCGACCTCCTGGTCGAGCCCGATCGGATTTTCCTCGATCATCTGCTGAGGACGCCAGGGCTCGCCATGGCCCGTTTGGGGATCAGTTTGGGGATCTTTCGTGGTGGTAGACATACTGGGCAGTGGTTGGTTTATTCAATATGTGTGGGAGTGAGAGGACCGTGTCATAGGGAGTGCCAGTCCGTCACCGGATGCCAATGACAGACTGACGTCTTCTTCGCTGATGGGCGACAAAAATTGGCGGATCAACAGCACTACATGAGTGGGCAAATCCAGTGCCAAACCGGACGCGTCTAGCGCTCGGTTCCACATTCGTAACGGAAGCAAGGGCGTGGGAGATTCATCCACCGTCTCTTCCGGTTCTTCCCCATGGCAAAGGCCCGTGAGGCCGCGTACGTTTCGGCTCAATGTTCTTCGTACAGCTTCCGGAGATCCACGCACGGATCCTTTTCTGGTCCCTGTCCGGCCCAACATACGATCCTGAACAAGTGCCTCGGAGGGCGGGCAGACCCGAAACCGATCCAGTCGATATCGCATTTGGTTATAAAGTAGGCTTTTCCATGAACCCGACCCTGCACATGTCGAAAAAAGGGACCGCAGTTGAGAGCCTCGCAGTCATTGCCGCCGCCGGAACCGCTGCCTTCGCTGCGGCGGGCGTAACAGCCCTCGCCCGTGGCAAGTCCCGTGGCGCCCCGGGCATCTCCAAGGCGCTGTCGAGGCTCGGAAAGCCCGTGGGCGGCGGCATGCTTACCGGCGTGGCCGTGACGGCGGGGACCGGCGCCCTCGCCGGTCTCGCCTTGTACCGGGGGGTTCAGACAGGCCGTTCATAATTCCTACCGGGAGCACCGCCTCTCGAGACACTGCACCCTAGCACCACCCTGCTCACATTCTGATCGTAGGCTAGCATTCAGTGCCCATGACCGTTCAGACCGACCGAAAGTACATCTACAAATT
>CAZMDV010000026.1:0-15091 GCA_964564875.1 uncultured Salinivenus sp. | reverse complement strand
GCAGGCCGAGATTGCGCTGGAGGACGCCGACGTCATCCTCTTCGTGGTGGACGTCATGACCGGCATCACCGAGATCGACCAGGAAATTGCGAGCGTACTCCGCCCGACGGAGACACCCGTGATGGTGGTCGCCAACAAGGCCGACAACAAGGAGCGTGAGTGGGCCGCGAGCGAATTTTATCAGCTTGGCCTCGGCGAGGTCTACCCGGTGAGCAGCACCACGAAGCGGGGCATGGACGACATGATGGCGGCCCTCGTCGACCAGCTGCCCGGCACGGAGACGGAGGAGGCAGACGATCGCGTCCGCATCTCGCTCGTCGGGAAGCCCAACGTGGGCAAGTCGTCGCTCGTCAACGCCACGCTGGGATTCGACCGCGCCATCGTCACCGAGACGCCCGGCACCACCCGCGACACGGTGCGGTCCGTCGTGCAGTATGAGGACCGCGAGCTGATGCTCGTCGACACGGCGGGGATGCGGAAGCGCTCGGAGGCGGAGGGGGTCGAGTTTTACGCCACCGTCCGCAGCGAGCGGGCCATCCAGGCCGGAGACGTATGCGTGCTCGTCCTCGACGCCACCGAGGAACTGCACAGGCAGGACCTCAACGTGCTCAACCAGGTCGACGAGCACAAGAAGGGCATGGTAGTGGCGGTCAACAAGTGGGACCTGGCGCCGGAGGACGACGTCAAGAAGCAGTATACCGAGTACCTGCAGCAGTACCTCGGCACGCTCGACCACGTGCCCATCGTGTACGTCTCGGCCGTCACCAAACAACGGGTGTACGAGCTGCTCGACACGGCCCTGGAAGTGGCCGAGGAGCGCGAGAAGCGCGTGCAGACGAGCGAGCTCAACGATGTAGTGCAGGCGGCCCTTCAGGAGAAGCACCCGCCCTCGACCAGCAGCGGGGCGTTCGTCAAGATTAACTACGCCACGCAGGTGCGCACGGCGCCGCCCGTGTTCGTCTTCTTCGCGAATCATCCGGAGGGCATCCGGACCTCGTACGAGCGATACCTGGAGGGAAAGCTCCGGGCGGCCTTCGGGTTCGAGGGCGTGCCGCTGACGCTGGTCTTTAAGGAAAAGTGAGGATTATTTCTCACCCGGCGTTTTCGTCCGCGGCCGCCGATTCGTGATTCCGATGGGACGACCCTGACAAAAGACGGTCGCGCGCCGGCCCGGCGCGGACACCTGCGGGCGCTCGTCTGTATAGAGCGAACTGAAATGCTGTCATCCCTTCTTTCTTGCGGGCGACTCGGTGAGACGGGCGCCGCAGAGGATCACGGTTCATGCCATCCACCGATTTGAGCGATCTGAAAGACCGGTCCGAGCGGATCCGGTTGGGGCGCAAGGTGCGCGCCTACCTCGTCCACCTCTTCACGGCGTCGGGGGTCGCATTTGCGTTTCTGGCCATGCGGGAGGTCGTGCGGGCCGATCTTGATCCGCGATGGGTCTTTGGCTGGCTCACACTGGCCGTGTTCATCGACGCGGCCGACGGGCCTCTGGCACGGCTGTGGGACGTGAAGCTGTACGCCTCCCGCATCCTGGGGAAGACCATCGACCTGATCGTCGACTACCTGACGTTCACGTTCATTCCCCTCATCCTCGTGTGGCGGATGGACTGGCTGCCGGGCTGGGACGGCCTCTGGGTAACCCTCCTCATGGTGGCCAGTCTCTTTGGGTTTGCCAACACGTCCGCCAAGCAGACGGAAGAGGGCTTCTTCCTCGGCTTCCCGTCGTACTGGAACGTGGTGGCATACTACGTAGGTCTCCTCGCGGTCGAGTACGGGACCATCGGGGCCTACGTGTCGCTGGGGGCCGCGTTGACGCTCGGAATTCTGACGATCGTGCCGGTCCGCTTTGTCTATCCGAATGCGGCCCCAAGCCCGTGGCGCCTTGTCGTGACCGTCGGGGGGCTCGCGTGGCTGGCCTTGCTCCTGGCCCTGCTGCCCACCTTTCCGGAACTCCCCGACTGGGGTGGCAACTGGGTCCTGTGGGTGTCCTTCATCTATCCCGCCTTCTACTTCGGACTGTCCGGCTGGCTCGACTGGACGGACCGGCAGTCATAACCCGCATGCTCGGGATCCGGGACGGCTCCGGGCCGGAGGATGAATTGGGCCCGCGGCAATGGTGCGACGTTGTTTTCGCAGAGGCCTCCTGTCGGTCTGCATGCCGGTAGGGTGCCTCCCGCTTCGCTATGCCGGCAGAGCAGTCCCCCACGTGCCGGGAGCCTCCCACACCGACGGGGGGCCATCTGGGCGGTCCCAAAATGGACAAGACGAGCGAAGCGGCTCACGAAGCAACGGGGCTGGCAGTCTGAAACTCCCTCCTCCCTGCGGTCGGGGCGCGGAAGGGGGCCGGAGCCCCTCGCTCTATCGCGCGGGAGGACCGAGAGGGCCCTTGAAGTTTATCGAACTTGCCCTCCGTTCGTCGGGGCCCAGCCCAGGACTGCTTTCTCGCGCTCCAGGGGCACTTGGTCACTTCGTTCCCAGCACTGCGCGGAGGGCGCGGGCAGGATGCGCTTCGGTTGTTTCGCGTCCCGGAGGCTTTCGGGACGGGCGGCCATTTTCTGAAGGCCGGGGGGCGACCATCGGGGGATTGTCGACCCTCAGTCGGGTGAGGCTCCTCCGATCAAACAACTTCACGCCGTTGGGCCCGCAGGAAAGTCCTGAGGACGAGACGGCACTCCTCGGAAGGGCCTCGAGGCCACCATTGCGCGGAATTTTTTGGACGAGTGGCCAGTCGTCCCTACGTTGTTGTGAGCACGGAAACGTCAAGCTTGAACAAGCTGGGTTGAAGCTGCACGAGGGGCATTGGTCTGCGCTTTCCATTGACTACCCTCTCCAAAATGAACGGATTGCTACAACATCGGACAGCCGGAGCGCTCCTTCTCGCTGCCCTACTGGCGCTGGGGGGTGCCGACGTGCACGCGCAAGGGAGCGAGGACGCGGTGCGGATTCTCTTCATCGGGGCTCATCCGGACGACTGTGACGTAAAGGCGGGTGGGACGGCGGCCCTGCTCGCCGAGCGAGGGCACGCCGTGAAGTTCGTCTCGCTGACCAATGGGGACGCTGGGCACCACGAGATGGGCGGGGGGCCGCTCGCCAAGCGGCGCCGCGCGGAGGCCAAGGAAGCGGCCCGTCGGTTGGGCATCGACGCGTACGAGGTGCTGCATTACCACGACGGCGAGCTCATGCCAACGCTCGAGGTCCGGCGGGACGTGATCCGTCTGATCCGGGAGTGGAACGCCGACGTCGTGCTGGGCCACCGGCCGAATGATTACCACCCGGATCACCGCTACGCGGGGCGCGTCGTGCAGGACGCGGCCTACCTGGTGCAGGTGCCGAACGTCCTTCCGCGGGTGGAGCCGACGGAGGGCAATCCGGTGTTCCTCTACTTCGAGGACCGCTTCGAGAAGCCGTACCCGTTCGAGCACGACATCACCGTGGCCATCGACGGCGTGATCGACACGAAGGTTGCGGCGCTCGACGCGCACGCCTCTCAGTTCTATGAGTGGTTGCCCTGGACCCGCGACGCGCTCGACGAGGTGCCGGAGGATGACGCGGCTCGGACGAAATGGCTAAAGGTCCGGTGGGCAGGGTCGGTCTCGCCGGCGGCGCGGGAGACCCTGTCCGAGTGGTACGGCGAGGCGCGAGCGCAAAGCGCAGGGTATGCCGAGTCATTCCAGATCGCCGAGTACGGCCGCCAGCCGACCGACGCCGAGATCCGGCGGCTCTTTCCGATGCTTCCGGAGTAAGGAACAGACAGAAGGGCCATCGCCGTCGCACTGCGTGAGCCATGTGTTCGTTCCGGACACGTGGCAGACGGCTGCCGAGAGCGTCGAGGAGACCGCGTGGCGTTTGGGGGGCTCGCACCCCCCCGACCTCATGCGAATCCCCCGAGCCGGGCTCCATGCCGCCGGGCTCAGTGCTCGCGCCGTGCCCCCCGTTCCGGAGAGACGACCTGCCCCCTACTGGTTCGCTCCTGCTCACCCTCCTGCCTCGCTCCATGGGGATGGTTGTGTTCATTCTTGCTGGTCTCTTGCTCGCACCTGTGCCCGCGGACGCCGCGGACCAGGTGCCGCTCACGATCGAGCATGCCCGGCCGGGCGCCCCCATTACCGTGGGCGTGCCGTTTCCGCAGGGGGAGCTCCAGTCGCCGGAGCACGTGCGCGTGCTGAACGCCGACGGAGACGAAATTCCCGCGCAGATCACCCCCGTGACGCGATGGACCCCGGCTGACTCCAGTCTGAAGTGGATCTGGGTCTTCTTCTTCGTGGGGGACGGCGACACGTACCGCCTCGAATACGGCCCCGACGTGCAGCGCGCGCCGATCACGGAGGAGCGCCTCCGGTTCGTGAACGACCAGAATTCGTACGGCTTCGCCGAGATTACGACGGGGCCGCTCCGTGTTCGGGTGCAGAAGCAGGGAGAGGCGGGCTTTCTGGACGCAGTGCTGTTCGACAAAGAAGGAAACGGGTTCGAGGATCAAGACACGGTGGCCACGGGGCCGCAGGGGCGGGGCTCGTACCTCGACCTCCTCGACGCGGCGGGCCTCGATTCGTCCCGGGCCACGGTCACGCAGACGTTCAAAGAAAAAGGCTCAGGGCCGCTCCACGCCATCCTGCGCATCGAGGGCACCTACCGGTACTCGCGGGAGGACAACAATCCGGCCCCGTTCGTCACCCGCATCCACGCCTACGCCGGGAAGCCGTACCTCCGCGTCCTGCACACGATTACCTACACAGGCGAGCCGGACCAGCATCCGTCCCTCGACGGCCAGCATCCCGTCATTGCCACTGACGGGGAGCACCTCGTCGACGAGGACAGTCTGGCGGGCGATCCCCGGTGGGCGCAGCCCAACGACCGCATCGCCGGCACGGGGCTGGCCCTCGACTATCGGCTCTCCGGCTCGCTCACGTACCGCACGGCGTATCGAACGGGCGACTGGTGGGACCCGGACCCGGCCCAGGTCTACAAGCGAACAGAACCCGCCGCCAATGAGCTGTCCCTCGTCCAGACCGGTCCCGACTCGTCCCACGTTCCCCCAGTGCCCAACTCCTCGGCCACCGAGCGCATCGAGGGCTTTTCCGCGCGGATCATGGCGGACGGCACCGAGCGGGTTGACGCAACGCGGGGCCCGGGCTGGATCGACGTGACGGGCGAGCGACGGGGCGTCGCAATCGGCGTGCGGCACTTTGTGGAAGAGTATCCCAAACAGCTTACGCTGGACGTCGACGACCGGCAGGTGCGCGCCTACGTCTGGAGCGCCGCGGCGCCCCCGATGAGCTTCGAGCGCTGGTCGGGCGAGAAGGACGGGCGCATGGTCGGCAACTTTGCGCGGGGGCTCACCAAGACGACGGAGCTCGTCTACCGCTTTCACCGGGCCGACGCCGATCCCGCGGACGTAAAGCGCTCCCTCCACGGCGTGCTCGACCCCGCGGTGGCCCACGCGCCCCCGTCCTGGTACAGCGAAAGCCGCGTCTACGGGCGCATGGCCCCCCGCTCCGAGGAGTACACCGCCTTCGAGCGCGGGATGGACTACAAGTTCCGATGGTGGCGCTTCAACCAGCAGTGGGAGCCGTGGTACGGCGCGTTCACCCATGGCGACGGCAAAAACTACTACTTCCGAAACCGGTGGTTCGAATACGCCAACAACGAGCCCGCTCAGGATTTCATGTGGTGGATGCAGTTCATGCGCACCGGAGAGCGGGACTACTACCTTGCCGCCGAAGCGATGAGCCGCCACACGATGGACGTGGACAACACGCACTGGCCCGACGGGGCGGACTACCGGGGCGACACCAATTCCGCCCTCGACTGGTGGCGGGCCAAAAGCGCCCCCGACGGGTCGCCCTACGTGGGCATGGGGCGCCGCCACGGCAACCAGCACTGGACGGCCATGCTGAGCGCACACGTGTGGACGGCGGGCTGGCTCGCGTCGTACTACCTGGACGGGTATCACCGCGGCCTGGCGGTGGCGAAGAAAACGGGCGACTACTACCAGCGCCGCATCTTCGGCGAACACGGCCTCACGGGCCGGCGCCTCTACCTTTCGGTGTGGAACCTCGTCGAGCTCTACGATGCGACCAAGGACCCGCACATCCGGAAGGAGTTGGACGAGCGTGTCGATCGCATGCTTCGGCTGCAGCGCGAGCAGGGGGGTAATCTGATCATGGACCGGTACGGCTACACTCAGGTGTATGCCGCCCGGGGGCTGGGCAAGTACTACCAGCTTACCGGCAATCCGGCCGTCCGCGACGCGTTGATCCGACACGCACGCTGGGTGCGCGACAACCCGCCTCTCAACCACGAGATGGAATCGTATCTGTCCAGCATCTCGGTGCTGCTCCTCGGATACCGGCTTTCCGGCGACCGCTCTCTCTACCGCACGGCCTACGACCGCGCACAGGCCCTGAAGACGGACCCCCTTCCGATCTCCTTCGGGGAGGCGTCCAGCCAGGCCGAGCTCTATGAGGCCCTCGAAGACGTGAGCCGCCTTCCTCGCTCCCGCGAGAACCCGGACCGGCGGCCCATCTGGAGCATCACGAACGGGCTTCGCATTTTCGGGTGGACGCACGCCTACAACGTTCCGTATCTGACGTACTGGCTTGAGCGCGAGGGGCCTCCAGGCCAAGCGGACGCCCAGTCGTCTTCGTCGTCGCACTGATCTCGTCTCTCCGTCTCCATGGACATCGACCGCTCGGCGCTCCGACGCCGCATTGGGCTCGCCGCGGGAGGGGCCGTCTGCGTGGGACTGTTGCTCCTGCCTGCCCCCGAGGGGCTCGATCCAGCCGCCTGGCGCACGGCTGCCGTCGGGCTGCTCATGGCCATCTGGTGGATTACGGAGGCCCTTCCTATCGAGGCGACCGCCCTCGTGCCGCTCGTGCTGTTCCCGCTGCTGGGCATCGCCGGCATCGACGACGCCGCGGCCCCCTACGCCAACCCCTTGATTTTCTTGTTCATGGGGGGCTTCATCATCGCCGAGGCCATGCAGGCCTGGCGGCTGCACCGCCGCATCGCTCTCGGCATCGTGCAGCGCGTGGGGGCGCAGCCGTCGTCCATCATTTTCGGGTTCATCCTCGCGTCGGCCTTCCTGAGCA
Source organism: uncultured Salinivenus sp. (assembly GCA_964564875.1). Taxonomy (GTDB): domain Bacteria; phylum Bacteroidota; class Rhodothermia; order Rhodothermales; family Salinibacteraceae; genus Salinibacter. The sequence goes on along the minus strand of CAZMDV010000026.1, from coordinate 7,997 downwards.
TGTGGGTCAGCAATACGGCCACCGCCCTCATGATGCTGCCCATCGGGCTGTCCATCATCGACCTGGCGCGAGACCGGCTCGAAGAGCGGGGCGCGGAGCTGCCGCCCCACTTCGGCCTCGTGCTGATCCTGTGTATCGCCTACGCTTGCAACATCGGCGGGATGGGCACCCTCATCGGCACCCCCCCGAACGCGGTCCTCGCAGGCTTCCTCTCCGAGTCGTATGGGGTCGAGGTGGGGTTTGCGCAGTGGATGGTCGTCGGTCTGCCCCTCGTGGTGGTGGCGCTGCCGCTGCTCTACGTTGTGCTAACGTGGGTCTACCCCATCGAACTGGAGCAGTTGCCCGGCGGGGCGCAGATCATCGAAAAGGAGCGGGAGAAGCTGGGGACCATCAGCGTCGCCGAAACGCGAGTCGCCATCGTTTTTGGCCTCACCGCAGTCCTCTGGACGACGCGGCCCCTGTTGAGCGAGGTGGTCCCGGGCCTGTCGGACGCTGGCATTGCCATCGGGGCGGGGCTCGTTCTGTTCTTGCTTCCGGCCGGCACCGAGGATCGGGCCCTGCTCACCTGGGAGGAAGCCGAACGGCTTCCCTGGGGCGTGCTCATTCTCTTCGGCGGTGGGCTCAGTCTCGCCTCCGCCATTAGTGACACGGGGCTTGCCACGTGGATCGGGGAGGGAGTGAGTGCCCTGGGCGGTTGGCCCATTTTCCTCGTAATCGTCTCCACTGTCGCCCTGATCGTGCTGCTCACCGAGATCACGAGCAATACTGCAACCACGGCCGCTTTTCTGCCCATCCTCGGCGCGGTAGCCATCGGGTTCGGAGAAAACCCGTTCTTGTTGACCGTGCCCGCGGCCCTCGGGGCGAGCTGCGCGTTTATGCTCCCGGTGGCCACGCCCCCGAATGCCATCGTCTACGGCAGCGACCTGCTGACCATTCCCGAGATGAGCCGGGTCGGGGTGTGGCTCAACCTCCTGTTCATCGTCGTCGTCACGCTGGTCGCCTATTCGCTACTCGGGGTCGCGTTTGGGGTTGAGTTCGGCGTCGTTCCTAGCTGGGCGGCGGGATGACCGTCCGGATCCGCCGGTCCCCAAGGAGCGGTCCGGGATTCGCGTTGGCTACGACGACGAGCACCCCTGCGTGCCGGGCCGCCTGTACGACTCGAACCCGGAGGGCATCCGGGCCAACACACTCGACCGCGATCGCTGCAGCGGCGACGAGCCCTTCGCGATCATCATCGATTCGTCCAACGACCACGAAGACGCGCTCTGGTTCTTCACCACGCCGACGGGCGTGCGGGTCGACAGGGCGGTGTCTAACGACGCGCTTGACCCCGGGGCCGCAACGCTGGGGTTGGCGCGGGGACACCTCGTGCGGGACAGCGCCGGGAAGGCAGTTTCCGCTACCGGAGGGTTAGGGTTCGGTCCTCAGACGGGCGCCAATGTCTTTGGCCAGCACGTTGAGGGAGGTGCCCAGGTTCGAGGCGAGAGCCTGGTAGTCGTTCACACGCCAGTCTTCCACCCGATGCCGGGTGCGGTCGCGGACCAGGACCGTTTCCTTCGTCGGGTGAAGAATCCGCCACTCCACGACCATCTGGGAGTGCCCTTCGGGAGCGGGGGCATCGTCGTCTGACTCCGGACCGGGCGGCGGCGGGCCGACCCCTTCGAAGCTGAAGACGTGCATCCGAACGACGTAGTCGAACGTGACTCCTTTTGGCCAGGGCACCACCTCGACCGACTGAACACCGGGTTGACGTTCTAGGGCCAGGGCGGTGGTGCGCCCGATGGCCTGGTCCAGGTCTTCCCCCCACCGATGGAATTCAGAGAATCGAATTGTATTCGGGCCGTGTCGAGTGACGATGCGTGTTGCGTCGAGATACGAGACGAGGCGGGGCTGACGCAGTCCTACCTTCAGGCCGGTCGTGTCCGTCGGGGGCGTGTCCGGGGCCGGAGGGGGATTGAGAACGTGGTAGGTGGCGCCGCCCTGGCGGGGCTCCAGAAGACGCACGCAGCCGGTGATGGTGAGCCCGATCAGGCCGACGCCGACGGCGCAGAGCCCAAACTGTCGTATGCGCGAGGAGAAAGGGACGAAATCGGCCATGCGACTACTGCTGGTTCGGAGAGGGAGGCTCTTCGCGGCCCCGAATGAACATGCTGGGGTTTCGCTCCAGGGACTGGATGAGCACGCGGAGGGCCTTCGTGGCGTCCGACAGGTTCGAGAGGGCTTCTTCGATCTGGTATCCCACGCCGGAGTCTGTGGAGATTGTCTGGTTCACCTCCTCCATCGTATCCTGCATCTGCCGCAGAGTAGCCCGCAACTCCTTGCTGGTTTGTTTGAGCTCGTCGGCCGTCGGGTCGACACCCTTGTCGAGCCGTCGGATGAGGGATTGCGCGTCACTGATCGTCGTGCGGAGCTGCTCCGTCGCCTCCGGCATGTCTTGCAGCGCAGTGCGCACGTCTTCCGATTCGACTACTTCTCGAATCGATTCGATTGTGGCCAGGGCCGAGCGGTTAATCTCCTCGGCGTCGATCTGCTCCAGTTTTTCGTTGGCATTGACGAGGAACGTGACGAGGTTCTCGTTGATCTGGGTCACGTCGAACTGGCGCAGGTCCGTTACGAGGCCGGAAGCGCCTTCCCCGAGCTTGGCGAGGGGTGAGAGCTCACTCGGAATTTCGAGGTGGGGGGTGCGGGCACGGGCGTACAGGACCGAGTCCGGGTCCGATACGTAAGTGAGCTCCACGTATAGCTTCCCGGTCACGATGCTTTCGAGCTGCAACTGGGCCCGCAGGCCATTTTCGACCTGCCTGCGCAGCAGGGTCGGGTTGTCCAGATTGAGCGGGGCCCCAGTCGTATCCGTCACCGGATCCAGGTTGATCGCGTACTGCACCGGCACCTGAAACGTCTCGTTCTGGAGGTCGACACGCAGCCTGATGTCGGTCACCTCCCCGATAGGCACGCCCTTAAACTTGACGGGGGCGCCTACGTCGAGCCCGTTGACCGACTCGTCGAAGTAACTGATAAACGTGGTTCGCGACTGGAAGAATTGGCCCGAGCCGAGGGCCGCCACGCCAACGACGGCGAGCGCAATGGCGCCGACGACGAAGAGGCCAATAAGGGTCGGGTTGGCGCGTTGGCTCATGAGGCAAACGCTGAAGTGAACGAAGAGACCCCCGCAGCTACTCCGCGTCGAGGGAGCGAGTCAGGAACTGCCGCACGCGCTTGTTGGGGGGATTGCTCCGCAGGGCCTCGGGCGGGCCGAGGGCTGTCATCGTCTTGGTCTCGATGTCCAGGTAGAGCGCGCGGTCGGCAATCGTAAAAATGCTTTCGAGGTCGTGGGTCACCACGACGATGGTGGTGTCGAGGCTGTCGCGCAGTTGTAGAATGAGGTCGTCGAGACGCCGCGCACTGATGGGGTCGAGGCCCGACGTGGGCTCGTCAAAAAACAACATCTCGGGGTCGAGTGCAATGGCCCGGGCCAGGGCCGCGCGCTTCTGCATGCCCCCGCTGATCTCATGGGGACGAAAGTCCTCGAAGCCGCGGAGGCCCACGAGGGCCAACTTGAGCGACACGATCCGCTCAATGTCTGCATCGGCGAGCGTGGTGTGCTCTTCGAGCGGCAGGGCCACGTTCTCGGCGAGGGTCATAGTGCTCCAGAGCGCATCCTCCTGGTAGAGGATTCCCATCTCGCGGAGCATGGCCGAGCGCTCCGCCTCGTCCATTCCCCAGAGGTCCTGGCCCTCCACGTGAATTGTGCCCTCTGAGGGATACAATAGGCCAATCAGGTGCTTGAGGAGCGTGCTCTTTCCCGACCCACTCCCCCCCATGATGACGAAAATCTCCCCCTGCTGAATGTCAAAAGTGAGGTCCCGCATCACGATGAAGGACCCAAACGCGAGGGTCAGGTTCTCCGCCGAGATGGCAGGAGCGTCGGAGGATGCGGACACAGCGGTTGGCGGACGTTTGGAAGGACGGAAGTGTGGACGGATGGAGGTCGCGTGCCCTAGGCGCCTGAAGGGGTGGGTGAAGAGGTAGACGTCCCTGCGCCCCAACCCTCCACACGCAACCCTCAGACCTGGAGGACGGCGGCGGCCCAGTCGATGATGGCGTTGGCGAGGACAATGAGAATAATACCAGTGACGACGGCGGAGGTCGTCGCCTGACCCACCGCCGAGGCGTCGTCGCCCGCCTTCAGGCCCCGCATGCACCCGGCAAGGCCGATGATGGCGCCATACACGACCGCCTTAAAGAGACCGACGAGGGCATCGCTCAGCACGACCGGTTCGAGGAGCCCAGTGAAGAACTGCGTGGCCGTCAGGTCCAGCATAGTCACGGCCACGGACATCCCGCCAAGGATGCCCAGCACGTCGGCGTAGATCGTGAGCATCGGCAGGGCAATCACGACCGATAGAATGCGCGGCGTGACCAGAAAGTCGATCGGCGAGATGCCGAAGGTTTCCAGGGCATCGATTTCCTCCCCCACCTTCATACTGCCGAGCTCAGCGGCAAACGCGGCGCCGGTCCGGCCCGTCATGATGATGGCCGTCATGAGGGCCCCGAGCTCCCGTAGCATGCCGTAACTGACGAGGTAGGACACAAAGTAGTCAGCCCCGAACCGGCGGAGGACCACGGCCCCGAGAAACGCAATGATGAGCCCCACGAGGAGGCTGATGATCGTGACGATGGGCAGCGCCGACGACGTGCTTGACTGCAGGGACACGCCGAACGTGCGCCAGCGCATCTGCCCCTGACCGATAAGGAGCGTTCCCAGGCTCTGAACGGCCCGGCCCGTGAACGTGACGAAGTCGAGCACCTCGTTGTACACGCCCAGGCCCCACCGACCAAGCCGGGCGAGGAGGGACGTGTCCTTGGTCTCTGAGGAGGTGTCCTGCTCCGGAACGGCCTGCGAGAGCGAGACGAGGCGGTGCAGAGCATCGGGCAACGTCTCGGTCTGCATGTCCAGGTCGCGGGCCTGACCGTACTCCACTGTTTCGTAGAGAAACGTGACGAGGCTGCTGTCCCAGTCCCCCAACTCGGAGGTGTCAAATGCGACCGCCGTCACCGGGCTCGACGGGGCGGCACTCGCCACCACGGCCTGTGCGTCGGGCAGCGGCCGGTCGAGCGTCCAGTCGCCCAGAGGCTGGACGATCAGGGTGCCGTCCGTATAGCGGGTCTCGACCTGCATTGCAGGAAGGGGCTGGAAGAGCGAAACAGAAAACAGCGGGAATACCAAGCACTTCAAAACAGACGGTCGCAGAGCATGAAAGCAACCTGTTTGCATTCTGGTTACCGCAAAGCAACTTTAAAGCAGGAAGTGGAAACGTTCGTTCACGCTTTTCAGTCGTCGCCCCTCGTCATGGTTCGCTCCCTGTTCCGTGGCTGTGCCCTACTTCTCCTCGTCGCCGCCTTGGTGCAACCTGTGGCCGCACAGGAGTCCACCCAGTTGCTCCGCCAGCCTACCGTCAGCGCCAACCACATCGTGTTCGCCCACGCCGGGGAGCTCTGGCGCGTGGGCCACGACGGCGGGGACGCCGAGCGGCTGACAAGCTTTTCGGGCGTGGCGTCGCACCCGCGCCTGTCGCCGGACGGCGAGCAGGTCGCGTTCTCCGGCGAGTACAACGGGCAGACGGACGTTTACGTGGTGCCGGTGGACGGCGGCACGCCGGAGCGCCTCACCTGGCACCCCAGCACCGACGAGGTGCAGGGCTGGGCCCCGGATGGCTCGCACATCCTCTTCACCTCCGGCCGCGACAGCGCCCCAGCAGCCTACGACCGCTTCTGGACCGTTTCGCTGGAGGGCGGCAAGCCCTCCGCCCTCCAGATTCCACGGGCCGACGTGGGCCGCTACGGCCCCAATGGGGAGCGGATGGTCTACCAGCCTATCGCACGCGTGCAAAACCACTGGCGTGGCTACCGAGGCGGGCAAACGCATCCGCTCTGGATCATCGACCTCGATGACTACGGCACGATGGAGATTCCCTTCGAAGGCGGCATCGACACCCGACCCCTCTGGGTCGGCGACACCATCTACTTCATCTCCGACCGGACCGACAGGGTGCGGAACGTCCACGCCTACGACACGGAGAGCGGCACGGTGCGGGCGCTCACCAATCACACGGAGTTCGACGTGAAGACGCTGGGCGCCGCCGAGGGCACGCTCGTCTACGAGCAGGCCGGGCGTCTCCACCGGCTCGACCTGGAGACGGAGGAGTCGACGCCGCTCGACGTCACCGTCCGCGGCGACTTTCCGTGGACGCAGACGCAGTGGACGGACGTGGGCGACGACATCATGACCGCAAATCTGTCCCCCACCGGCGTGCGGGCCGTCTTCGAAGCGCGCGGCGAGATTTTCACCGTCCCCGCCGAGAAGGGCGACTGGCGCAACCTGTCGGAGACGCCGGCCCAAGCGGACCGCTTCCCGGCCTGGTCCCCCGAGGGCGACGAGGTGGCCTGGTTTTCGGACCGCAACGGCGAGTACCAGCTCATGATTGGCCCGCAGGACGGGCAGGCGGACCCGCGCGCCATCGACCTGCCACCCTCCTTCTACTACCGCCCGCAGTGGTCGCCCGACGGCACCCACCTGCTCTTTACCGATGCGGACCGCACCCTGTGGCTCCTGGAGGTGGAGACCGAGGAACTCACGAAAGTGGACTACGACCTCTACGCCCATCCGGAACGCTCGCTCAATCCCGAGTGGTCGCCTGACGGCGACTGGATTGCCTACGCGAAGCGCATGCACAACCAGTTCCGGACCATCTACGCCTACTCGCTGGCCGAGGAGGAGAGCCTCGCACTGACGAACGGAATGGCCGACGCCGTGCACCCGGCGTGGGACAAGAGCGGCGACTACCTCTACTTCATGGCCAGTACCGACTACGGCCTCAACACCGGCTGGCTCGACATGAGCTCCTACGAGCGCGATACGGAGCGCGGGCTCTACCTGGCCGTGCTCGACGCCGACGATCCGTCGCCCCTCCTACCGGAGAGCGACGAAGAACCCGTGGAGGAGGAAACGGAGAGCGACGAGGAAAATGGAGAAGAGACGGAGGAGGACGCCGATGTTCAGATCGATCCCGAGGGCCTCGACCAGCGCATCCTGTCGCTCGACGTGCCGGTCGAGACCTACGATCGGCTCTACGCCGCCGCCGAAGGCACCATTTTCTTCGGGGAATCCGGGGGCGAATCGCCGGGTCTGCAGATTCACCGGTACCAGCTCGACGAGGACGAGTCCCAGCCGTACCTCGACGGCGTTACAAGCTTCTCGGTTTCCCACGATGGCCAGAAAGCGCTCTACCAGGCGGGCGGGCCGTGGGGCATCGTCGAGACGGGCGGCAATCCATCGGTTGGGGACGGCGCGATTGACGTCTCCGGAATGGAAATGAAAGTCGACCCGACGGCCGAATGGGAGCAGCTCTTCGAGGAGGCCTGGCGCCTGTACCGCGACTACCTCTACGTCGACAACGACCACGGGCTCGATTGGGACAACATCCGCACCCTCTACGAACCGTGGCTTGACGACGTCCACCACCGGGCCGACCTCAACTACCTGATTGCCAACATGATCGGGGAGCTCTCGCTCGGACACACCTACGTGGGCGGCGGCGACATGCCCGAGATTGAGGGGCCGGGCACCGGTCTTCTGGGGGCGGACCTTGAAGTGGCCAATGGACGCTATCGCATCGACCGCATCTACGACGGGGAGAGCTGGAATCCCGACCTGCGCGCTCCGCTCCGTGCCCCGGGCCTAGACGTGAGCGAAGGCGATTACTTGATTGCGGTGGACGGCGAATCGCTGACCGCCGACATGAACCCGTACCGACTCTTCGAGGGCCAGGTGGACCGGCAGGTCGCCCTCCTCGTCAACGACGACCCGACGCGGGATGGGGCTCGCGAAGTGACTGTGGTGCCGGCGGGCAGTGAATCCGGCCTGCGCACGCAGGCGTGGGTTGAGGACAACCGCCGCCGCGTCGAAGAGGCCTCCGACGGCCAGCTCGGCTACGTGT
>CAZMDV010000025.1:0-15174 GCA_964564875.1 uncultured Salinivenus sp. | reverse complement strand
AACCTTGACGATCAATGTATAAATCAGCCGAGAAGTTTCAAAGTCGCACTGACCAGCGAGCGGTTTCGTTTTGAGTACTTCTAAATCTGCTGGAAATCGCCGACGCGGGTTCCGATCTGTCTTCAGAAACAGACCTCCAGTTCCCTTTTAGAAGGGATCGAGTCGCCCGCCGGTGGAAGCTCTCGACTTTGTGCCCCGCTCTGTCTCCTCCGATTCCGACCACGAGTACCGACGCCGGTTTCTGGTGTCATTGGCAGTCGTGCTTGGCCTCGGCATCGCCCTCGTGCGATGGTGGCCTGCGCCCACCCTGTCGTCGCCCGACGGTCCGTTCCGCGAGCGGGGCACTGAGCGCATCCAGATCAACGAGATCCAGCCCACTGCACAGACCCGTGAGCGCACGCCTCCACCACCCGCTCCGGTGCCGCCCGTCGTGGTCCCCAACGACAGGGTGATTGAGGAGGAGATCGAATTTGGCGAAGGCACGCTCGCCATCGAGGACCCGGGCGACGACGAGCGGCTGCAAGAAGGAAACAGCGAAACGACCACGGCGTCCCGCCGCCCCGACACCAATGCTCGGCTCTTCCGGGCCGTCCAGCCCGACTACCCCTCGGCCGCCCGCGAGGAGAGCGTCCAGGCCCGGGTCCGCGTGGCCGTTCAGGTCTCAAAGAGCGGACGGGTAAAGGAGGCCACCGTGTTAAAACGCTGGCGGCTGTCGGAGGACGGACGGGCCCGGCTGGTCGCCCGCCTCAGACACGGACTGGAGGAGGCGGCCCTAGTTGCGGCGCGCCGGTCTCGCTTCCGTCCCGCCCAGCAAAACGGTACGCCGGTCGCCAGCCAGACGACCATTACCTTTGAGTTTGGCACCTCCAAGAACTAGCGCGTGGCGTTCTGCTGGTTTCGCCCCCCTTTGAGGTCGCGCCACGTGGCGTCTTCGATGTCCTTCCCCCAGAACGTAGGCTCGTCCCGCGCCGTGCCGGTCTGCTGCCGGGGCGACGGCCCTTCCCAGCCGTTTCGTGGGGGGGACGAGTCGCCCCCCAGCTCCTCCTGGGAGCCATCGTCCCCTCTCAGCAGCCGGACGAGGTTCCCGGCCGTCCGCAGGATGAAGTACAGAATGATGGCGAGGATGAGATACTCCATGGTGCGAATGCATGAATGGCCTCGGCGCGCGGCCCTTGGGGAAGTCCGGCCGCTCCGTCTCTACGAGGGCTGGGGCTGCACGTAGCGGGTGTGTTCGTCGGACGGAGCGATAATGTGCTGCACCAGCGCCCGAAAATCCGCCGGGTTCTCTACGAAGTCCATCTCCGCCACGTTCACGACGAGGAGTGGAGTGCGGTCGTACTGGCGAAAATACTGGTCATAGGCCTCGTGGAGGCCCACGATGTATTCGGGATCCATGTCGCGCTCGTACGGCCGGTCCCGCTTCTCGATGTTCTGGAGAAGCCGTTCGGGGGAGGAGCGCAGGTAGACCACCAGATCAGGCGTGGGGACTGTCGGTTCCATAAGGCGGAAGAGCGACTCGTAGAGCTGGAGCTCATCGCCACTCAGGGTCTGCCGGGCGAAGATGCGGTCCTTGTCGAACGTGTAGTCGCTTACCGCGAGGTCGTGGAAGAGGTCTCGCTCAGCGAGTTCTTTCTGCTGGCGAAACCGGCTCGCCAGGAACGCGAGCTGGGTCTGGAAGGCCCATCGCTCGCGGTCCTCGTAGAAGCGTTCGAGGAAGGGATTCTCCTCGAATCGCTCCAGCACAGAGTCGGCCTCGAAGCGGTCGGCGAGAAGCTGAGTGAGGGTCGTGGTGCCGGCGCCGATGGCCCCCTCGATGGCCACATAGTCGAGGTCGTCCGGCAGCGTTATCGAAGAGGACATAGAACCAGGAACATCTCGGGAGAACGGAAACGGTGTACTCGAACAGAGGAGACCGGCCTGCGACCTTCTTCACTCACTCGCGGGCGTTCCCGGCACCTGGCGACGCGGCGGGGGGGTGGTCGAGCTCACAATCGATCCGACAAACCGGGGCCGTGTCCGGGCACTGGTCGAGCAGCGACTGAACTGATTGGTCGAACGGCGGGGGCACCACGAAGTTTGGGGCAAGGTCGGCCCACGGCCGGAGCACGAACCGGCGCTCCCCGAGGCGTGGATGCGGAAGGGTAAGGGTGTCGGTCTGGCGCGTCAAGGCGTCCACCGCGAGCAGGTCGATGTCGAGAGGGCGGGGCGCCCACGTCCGATCGCTCGATCGCTCCCGCCCTTCGGCCCGTTCCACCGCCTGGGCGACGTGGAGGAGCGCCTCCGGCTCCCAATCGACCGCGACGCGGAGGACCGCATTCAGAAATGGCGGCTGCTCCTCCTCGGGCGATCGAGTGTGCGCTTCTGTCTCGTACACCGGTGAAGTGGCAACGACCCGGAGCGCATCGTGCCCATGCAGTCGCCCTACGGCCGCCTGGAGGTGACGCAGGCGGTCGCCTTCATTGGATCCGAGGCCGAGATACGCAAGGGACATGAGGATATGGTTGGTCTCCACCGAAAGACGTGGACCGAATTTTAAACTCAGCGCCCCGCGAAGGTCCGCCCCAGTCCCTACGTTCCTCTCATGTTTGAACTGCGTTTGCCACAACCCCCATCCCCTCCATGCGCACGGTACTCCCGCTCGTTCTTGGTCTCTGCCTTCTGCCCGGCTGCGGGCCGGAGGCTCCCTCCTCGCCCCCCGCCACCGCCGGCATGGCCGTGCCGCCGGACTACGACTATCCCACCAGTGACACCGTTCGCGTAGCAACCTGGAACCTGGAGCACTTCGTCGACGGGCACGACAACCCCTACATTGATGCCGACCGGGAGAATCGGCCGGAGGCCGCAATGGACGGACGCGTGCGACGGGCTACGCAGGCTCTCCGGCGCCTCGACGCGGACCTCGTGGTGCTGCAGGAGGCGGAAGGCGAGGCGTTCCTGCAAACCCTCGCCGACGAGCATCTCGACGATATGGGCTACCGCTTCGCCACCTCCGTCGAGAGTCCCTCGTGGTACATGAACGTGGTGCTCCTGAGCCGATTCCCGCTGGGCGTGGTGCGCGACTACGCCGACGTGGTGACACCCATCGCGGGCCAGCAGTCCGACAGCGGCGAACCGGCAGCCCAGTCGCTCACGAACCATCGCCTCTGGGCAGCTGACGTGCGCGTCCGCCCCGATGAGCCCTGGACGATCGTCGGGGCGCACCTGAAAGCGGGGCGCAGTGCGGAGGACCGGGGCTGGCGCATCGGACAGATTCGCTTCCTCCACGCCGAGTTGGCGCGCCTTCTTGAGGACCGGCCGACAGCGAAGGTGATCGTCGCGGGGGACCTCAACTCGCTCCCCAACGGCCCCGAACTGCGTCTCCTGCTCAACAACCCGGATCGCCCCGCGCCGGACTCGCTCCTGAATGGCACGACGTACCGGCGTGCCCAGTTTGCCGCCCCGATGTCCGACCGGGCGACCCCCACGCATCCGTCCGACGACCCAGCGCGGCAGCTCGACTACCTGTTGCCCAACTCGGCCCTCGTCGATCGCCTCGTGGAGGGCTCTGCTCGCGTGGCGCATCCCCTCCCGCCCGACTCCATGGCCGCCACGAGCGATCACCTTCCAGTGAGGGCGTCGTTTCTCCGTACCGGCGAGTAGGACCCGCACAAGGCCCACCGGACTCCTCAAAGCCCACAAGCCTCGTGCGTCCCTTATCTCGAGAATCCACTCATGCTCGCCGGATGTATGGTCCGCGGAGATGCTCTCGGGAGGGAGGACCGGTGGTAGTCAGAACTTGGTCTATCGCACGATCGTCAGCTTCTGTGTCTGCGTCGCATTCTCAGTCCGCAGCCGCAAGAAGTAGATGCTGCTCGACAGGTCGCTCATGTCGACCTATCGTTCGCGGCGACCTTCCTCTTCGGCACACACAACGGTCCCTGCCTGCCGCCCCAGCACGTCGTAGAGGCGGACCGCTACGTCCTGCCGCTCGGGCAGTGCATAGCGCACCGTCGCCCGGCTCTGAACAGGGTGCGGGTACGTGCCCAGCAACTCGACCTCGTCGACAGACCGCTCGACAGTAAAGAACCTCGCCCTTCCATGTGTAGACCGGAGACATCCCTTCCTGGTGTTCCGGGACATGGTAAACCCATTTCCTCGGCCCGTTGAACCTTCCAAAAACGAGGCTCACCGTGCCCTGGAAGAAGAACTCTACCAAGATGGACCTCCGCCTTGAGTTTGTGATGCTGGCCGTGGGGGAAAGCGCCAACATCAGCGCCTTTTGCCGACGGTTCGGAATCAGCCGAACGACCGGTTACAAATGGATTCGCCGCTACAAGGCTGAAGGTAAAGAGGGGCTGCAGGACAGCTCCGATCGAGCGAAGAAGGAGGTAACGAGCGGGCATAATTTGCATTGAGGACTGAGTTCGCCTATGTGCTCAAAACGACCATTCGGTGAAGGTACATCCTGATTTAAGCATCCAAATGTATATAACGTGGTCATTTGATCTTTGTGGATTAATTACTCCAAATTTAAAGTATACTTATACCTTTCTTTTGTGATTTTTATGGCGCGCGCACTCAGCACCTGCTAGGGTTGAAGCAGCTGGAAGGGTGAGCGTTTGCACCATTCTACAAAGGGGGACAAGGAAGCGCTCCATAGCTGCTCTCAGCGACGGTGGACACAGGCCCCCCGGCGACACCGAGACAGTGCATCTATTGCAAGTTCGCAATGCGGCGTCCTTCCGAATCCTTCTCACTGGGGAAGAGGGAAGGTCCCCTGCGCACACCATGTATTCATCGGAGGAGTAACATTTTCCCATCCGCACGTCGATAACTACTGCTGTCCGGCACAGGTCGCACCGGCACGTTCTTTGCGACAAGCTCAGTTACACCTCGCAGTTCTTGATCGTAGCCGACCACTCAGGTCCCCATGTACACAATTGCCGTTATCAACCAGAAAGGCGGAGTTGGAAAAACAGTCACCGCTGTCAACCTCGCCGCGGCTCTGGAGCACAAAGGCCACGACCCGCTGGTGATCGACTACGATCCCCAGATGAACGCCACCGACTGGCTCATGGGACGAGAGGCCACCGAGGACGACGCGACCATCTTCGACTCGCTTGCTGGTTGGGAAGGAGAGGAGTCTGATGAGTGGACCTTCGCCAACATTTTTCGCTCCTCCGAGTCCGTGGGGGTCGACTACATTCCCTCCGACCGACGGATGGCGGCGGCAAGCTTTGACTCGGTGATTGGACGGAGTCCTGTCTTCCCGCAACAGTTTCGCTGTCGGGTCCAGGAGTTCCGCACCTCAGAGGTCCAGCGGAATTCCAGTTCCCCGAAGAACCACGACTACTGCGTGATCGACTGTCCCCCATCGCTCGGCCGCAGCATTGCTACGGCGCTCGCGGGGGCCGACGGCATCATTGTGCCCATTCACGCGGACCGATTCAGCATGCGGGGCGTCAGCCAGCTCCAGAACACCATCAAGCAAATCCGAAAGGTGCACAACGACAGCCTGCGAATTCTCGGCCTGCTTCCCAACAACCTCGATCTGCGGTCGGGACTAGTAAATGAAATGCGGGAGATGTTTGAGGAGGTCTACTCCGACATTCTCTTCGAGACCTTCATGCCGTGGCGGTCGAAGATCAACGAAGTGGCCACTCACGGGAAGAATATAATGGAGTACGAAGAGGCCTCCGACGCCGCCGAGCGCTACCTCGACCTCGCCGAGGAAGTCGTAGACCGAGCCCAGGTCGCGACCACCGCATGATTCCCCATATCATCCCGACCTATCCTCATGAGCATGTCGACTTCCGCGAACAATCTCAACGGTGAAAGTCCTGCGCCGCCCTGGATGAAGGCAGTGGACGAAAAGATGCTCTACGACACCGGGAGGTCCGACACGGCCGAGGAGGAGACTTCGGCCAAGGTCCAGGATTCCCCGCCTCCGGAAAACCCCTCAGCCGGATCTCCCTCCCCCGACGCATCGTCCCGTTTGAGGCAGGAACTGGCCCTTTCCATGGCCGATCCATCGGACATCCCGGCGCCGAATCCGGACCTCCTGCCTACGCCCGCGGGCCACGTGCGGGCGGACCTGGACCGGCAATTGGAGAAGGCGGTTTCGGTCCTTGCGTCCCGCTACGCAACCGACTTCTCGAGAAGTCTTGTCCTTGAATTTGCTCTTCAGCGGACGCTCCTTGCTCTCCGAAAGCACGGGGAAGAGAGTGAGTTCGTTAAGTGGCTCGACTCGGTACTTCCACGACATTGAGGTTTCTCGCCCGGTGAGTGCATCGCGCTGATCCAGGTCGGGACACTCGCTGAAGGATGAAGATCCGGCGAGCCGGGATTAGTGTCGTTCCCACCAGGCGTCAATTCGGTGTTGCCGCTGTTCATTGCGGACAGCCTGATAGGCCTCGACCTGTCTGGCGGTAATACCCAATAGATTCATTGTACACTTTCCTGGACCGGGAACGTAGCGCCGATCCACGCGGCCAGTTCTTCTCGCACCCCGACGAAAGGCCGCCCGCTTTTCGTTGTCCATGTGCCTTACGGCCGAGGGGTCCTTGAAGCCCCGATGCAGGTTCTGCTTGCGGTCCCTCGATGGTCCCCTGCACGAGCCCCGGGTCCTTCAGCACCTCCAGGTGCTGGGAGACAGTGGACTGGGAGAGAGACAGGTCCGCCACAATCTCGCCGCAGATGCGCTCCTCCCGCTCGGCCAGGAGCCGGACGATGGCGAGCCGCACCCGGTGCGCGAGGGCTTTCAGGTGGCAGGCAAGCTGCACGTCCCCCGCGCGAAGGAACGACCCGTATTCGCTGACATGGCAGGATGAGTCTTTTCATCGATAATCGCAGAGAGACGGTAAATGGGAGAAACTGCGTCCGCAAGTTGGTAAAAACGTCGGTCTCGCCTGCGTGTAATGAATCACTGGATGGGAAACGGTTTCTCTTAGAATGACCAATCCGGGGACGGTCCGAGGCCTTCCGGGGACTCGCGACGAAGGGGGTACGCCCTTTCATACAGGCAACATTCTCCTCGGCGCCCCACCGATCTTCTGGTTCCGTCGTGCATATAGAGGGGTTGAAAGTCGCCCGCTGCGCATCTCACTTTCTCTTCTCCCCGTCCCCTCTCGCTCAGTCGTGCTCCACCTTGAACGGCCCCTCGTATTCTTCGACCTCGAAGCCACTGGCACCGATCCGCGGGAGGCGCGCGTAATCCAGATCGGCATGCAGCGATTCGTCCCGTCCGGCGACGGCGCGGCACTCGACGACACCGTCGATCTTCTCGTCGATCCCGAACAGAACATTCCCGAAGCGGCCATCGAGTTGACCGGGCTTGCCCCCGACACCATCCGTCGGGCATCCCCGTTCGACGCCCATGTCGATCGGATCACCTTGATTCTTGAGGACGCCGATCTGGCCGGCTACAACGCTCTCGCCTACGATTTGCCGCTCCTTAAAGCCGAGTTCGAACGATGCGGCCGGTCCCTTCCCGGCCCTGACGACCGCGTTGTCCTCGATCCGTACCGGTTGGAGCAAGTGCTGCACCCGCGCACTCTCTCGGCCCTCTACGAACGATACACGGGCGCTTCGCTCGACGATGCCCACGACGCCCTGCGCGACGTGGAGGCTGCCGGCATGGTGCTCCAGCATCAACTAGCCGAGCACGACCTCGACGGCACTCCGGCGGACCTGGCCGAGCACGTCCGCGGCGACTATTTGGACGACCAGCGGCGCCTGAAGCGGGACGGCGACGCGGTGATCGTCTGCTTCGGCAAGCACGACGGGAAAACCCTCCGCGAACTTCAGGCCAATCACACCGACTACTTCGACTGGATGTACCGTACGATCGACGACCTCCGCCCCCACATCGACGACGCGCTAGAATAGCGCCGTGCGCCGATCAGGATCGGACCCAACAGTGGCTGTCGGACTCAGTGGGCACGGGTCGCCACTTCAGGGGCCTACACCCCCAGGGCGAGTCTCAGGAAAACGTACGTCACGAAAATGACGACGAACGCCCCCGCCAGCATCGTCCAGAATCCGTACTCTTTCTCCGAACGCGTCTCTGCACCCGACTCCTGATGCACATGGCAGTACCGGCTGCCCGACATTGCGTCGTTGCTACACGGGGTTCCATCCTTGTTCGTAGCCGCGCAGGTGCCCATGTCCCAGGCGAGTTTCCCGAATGAGGTGCTGACAGGGTTTCTATTGTAAGCACCCGTTCGCTCGAAGTCCACCGTGTCGACGGCCTCACGCGCCGCCGACCGGAACGTCCTTCGGTGATCTCCTCGTGCGCGAGGCCTGACCTTCGCACTTTGTTCGGGCGCCCCGACGTTGCCCGAAGTAAGGTGCCTGGAGTTCCAAGAGTGCCCCAAATTTCCTGAGGGACCGCACGTCGGTCCACAGAATCACGCCCGACACTGCACAACTCCCACCGCCGCGCTCCTACCCTCGGGACCTGTGGTTCACGGTCGTTCTAATGGGGATTCGACGCAGGCACCGGCCATGCAGCCGTGTGCGGAAATCTTGCCTAGACGGTCCCCCTCGACGGTCTCAGGTCGGGAGCGAGATCCCCGAATTTCCAGGTCAGTGTCAAATTTCCACGGTTTTGATGCTAAAATGTGAGTTTTGAGCACAGGCTTATTGATTCCTGGTGTGAACAGCATTAACCTGTGTAAGTGGATTGGGATAAAGTCAGATGATTCCGTCTTGTTCAGTTTGCTTCTTCAGCTAGGGACGTCAGCACTGATGATGGGAGTCATTCGAACGTTCTGCATCCCGACGCCTTCCCTGGGGATTTTATCGGAAATCAGGGCGTCCTTTCAGAAACAGTCGTCCTTTCCCTCCCCGGATCAGGGCCATCTTCCCCACCAGTAGATGTTATTTTGGCACCCTGAGAAAACCGAACATCCTTGACAAACGGGATCGGGACGCCACGTCCGTAAATCTTTCTCTCGTCCGGACTTTCCGGATTGTACCTCGTCCGAAACCACCAGTTTAATAAGACCAATCCAACCCTCATGGCTTCTTCGAATCGTCTCCTCTACGTTGCTGGTGCATTAGCGCCGTTTACGGAGCGTTTGCCCCTTGCATCTCTTGCCCGCTCGCTCCCCGAACAGGTACAAGCAACGGAGAATTTTGAAGTTCGAATTATGATGCCCTGCTACGGGGACATTAACGAGCGCAAGCACAATCTTCACGAGGTGATTCGGCTTTCAGACACGGACGTGCCTATGGGGTCCGAGACCGAGTCGGTCTCGGTCAAGGTAGCCTCGGTCCCGGACGTTCAACTTCAGGTCTACTTCATGGATCACGACGGCTATTTTGATCGAGACGGCCACACCACCGATCCCGACGGCAATACGTTTGACGACAATGCCGACCGGGCTCTCTTCTTCAATCGGTCCGTGATGGAAACCCTCCGCAAGCTCCGCTGGGGTCCTGACCTCATCCACTCCTTCGGGTGGATAAGCGGCCTTCTCCCCTCCCTCTTGTCCACCACGTACGCCGACGACGAACTATTCAGCTCCACGAAGTGCATCTTCACACCCGGCGGTTATGACCCGGAGGCGCGCCTCGGGACGTCCTTCGCCGAACGTATGGGACTCCCTCTCGACGGAAATACAGGAGCCACCCTCTCGGAAGTCGGCCACACTTACGCGGATGCGATCATCTTTCCCCCGGGAGGATCATCGACCGACGGGACGCCCACCTTCAGTGAGGATTCCGGGCCTCGTACGGATCAAGCGATTGCGCTGTACGATCAAATGCTCGGTGAAGTCCCTGCTTAGTCTTCACCTGTTTAGAAACACCCCGCTTCCAGGCGGCATTCACGGGACCTAGTTGAGGGTGTTCGGCTCCCCGGCATCAGTCCGATGCCTTCAAACATCCCTTCTCAGCGGCGCTTGGCCAAGTGGTTGCAAACGGCCCCGCTGATCCACCAAGCGACGCCCTCTCGTCCCGATCCGTTTACTGAACCGGCTCCTGCCGCCCGTATTGATCATGAGGTCTCCCTGGCTCCGCGCTGTCCTCGTTGGAGGCATTGCGCTTCTTTCGCTCTCTGCCTGCAGCGACTCGTCGGACGTGGGGCTAGGGGTAGGCCCCGATTCTCTGAGGGGTGGACAGCCCGTTACGCTTGACCTAAACCCTGACCTCGATACGACGCACACCACACCTGTCACTGGTTACAACGATCGCCAGCCGCCAGTCCAAGATGCCTGGCGGTTTCTCGTCGGTGTGGTCGACGATCCAGTTCCGGGAACGGGCGTCGTTGAGGCGGAGGGCTATATCGATTTTTCGGGGCGAAGCAGCCTCCCCTCCGAGATCATCACCGCGAACGACCCGGACTCGCTTGCCGCCGAACTGCGCCTGACGAGGGAGACGGACTACCTGCACGGCATTTCTAATGAGTCAATGGACGTGACGGTGTTCGGGCTGACGCAGGAAGCCGACATGGACTCGGCACGAGCGAACGCCAGCTTCGACACCGATGAGATAGAACCAGTCTCGGTCGACACGGCACAGATCACCTTGACCGACTCTGTAGCCACCATCAGGCTCCGGCAATCGTGGATCAGTAGGAACCTGGAAATCTTGCGAAACACGAGAGATAATGGGGCTGAATTCGAGGACAACTTCCATGGCTTTAAAATCGTCGCTCCCAACAGTCAAGCAGTCGTCGGATTCTCGTCCCTCGACGCAACCCTTCGCCTCATATACGAGCCCGACTCTACGACCGCCGATTACCAGGGCCTGAAGTCGTTTACCCACATCGAGCAGCGAAACGTAACGTCCTCCCCCCTCAACACCCACAAACTGTTGCAGGATGGCGTCGGCATCGGGCTCACGATGAATTGGACATTCAATGAGCGCCCGATTGATACCCTCCAACTGGATACCCTCCAGAACGCCCCGTTGAATCGGGCCGAAATCTTCGTCCCGGTTGATAAATCCGCCTTGAGGGAACAGTTCTCTGAGCCGAACTTCGTCCGTCCTCTCCCTAAGGGCTACCGCATTACCGCCACTCGGGCCTCGGCCTCGGGGCCCTCGACCTGCACCGCGGTACGACTCCCCGTGTCATCCGGGGCGTGCATTCTCCCCTCGGTCCTGTCTGCCGACACTAGTGCCGCCCTCGTACCGGACAATGTGGCCTTCCCAGTTTTCCAGCGATCGTTTCAGCGCGTCCGACAAGGACAGGTCTCACCCTTTACCGAGTATCGCGCTGATATCACCGATCAAACGAGCCCCGCCAGCGGTACGCCCTCCGTGATCCGGACGGGACTGCCGAGCACACTGCCCGTCCTCGTGCCTGTGGACGGCAACGATCCAGGCCCGCCCCGCGCCACCCTGACTGTAACGCCGCTCTAGACCGATGACTGCTGCCTTTTGGCCTCCCTTTCATACACCGTGCGACGGTTCCATGCAAGTGCCGGGCGTAAAGCAATCTCTTCTCCTGTGGACGCTTCTCTCTGTAATCCTGCTGTTGGCAGCCCCCTCTGCGCAGGCACAGTCTAACGGCGAAGGAACGATCTACTCCCGGTTCGGAATGGGATCTCTCCAAGACTTCTCCTCGCCGCAGAGCCAGGCGATGGGAGGCGGCGGCTACGCGCTCCGCTCCCTCAACTACAATCCCGACGCCAACCCGGCCCTCTGGAGCGACCAGGTCTTCACGCGGTTGTCGGGCAGTGCCTCCTATCGGTCCGTCAGTGTCGAAGATGATCGTGGTAACTCCAGTCGATTGGCCTCTGGCAACGTGCAGGCCCTTCAATTCAGCTTCCCGCTCTACGAACGAACACTCGGCGTCGGCCTCTCCTTCCAGCCCTACTCCCGCTCCAATTACAGTGTCGCCCTGCCGGGACGGGAGCCGGTGGGGGCCCAACGAAGAGACACGGCTCGATATAAGACGAATTTCTCCGGCTCGGGCGGCCTTCATCGCCTGCGGGGCGGGCTGGGATACCGGATCAATGACATGCTGAGCGTAGGGGCCAGCGCCAATCTCATCTTTGGCGTTATCGAAAGCCAGCGGCGTACCACGTGGCCCAACAACCGCGCCCTCCGTGACGCCGTCGTGTCGGATGGGGTGCAGCTTTCTGGACTGACCGGCACGCTGGGGGGCCACCTTGCCCTCGCCGACGTCCTTGCTGCGGACGATGCCCTCTCGATTGGGGCCACGCTCACGCTTCCCACCACCCTGTCGGGGGAGCGGTACCGCACCCTCGACGAAGATCTTGCGCGCGATACCCTTTCCACGCAGAACGGGGAGGTCACCCTGCCGTGGAAGGGCCGCCTGGGCGTGATGTATCAGCCCAATTCACGATGGACCTTCGTCCTCGACGGGCTCTTTGACCCGTGGAGCACATTCTCAAGCGACTTCTCTACGGGGACAGAGGGAACAGCCCCCGTTCGCTTTCCCGTCGGCGGCACCGGCACCCTCGCGGATCGATGGCGCCTGTCGACCGGAGCCGAGGTGGTGCCGGCCGGCGAAGACAGGTTGGCCGGCTACTTTGCCCAGGTCGCCTACCGGTTTGGCGGCTACGTGGAGCAAATGTACGTGCAGCCCAATCGAGAAACGACCCTCTACGAATTCGCCGCTACCGCCGGGATTAGCCTCCCCACCTCGCTTTCTGGCACGCGAATTGACCTGAATACAGTTGTCGGGACACGCGGGACGACCTCCGATTCCCTCGTCCGCGACACGTTCATCGGGGTCTCGCTCCACGTAAACTTCGGAGAACGGTGGTTTCAGCGGCGCAAGCTCCGGTAAGTGGAGGCGCTGCACGCAGGATCGGTGTTCGCTCAGACCGCTCGCCCCGGTGCAACACGGACTGAAACTCCACGCCGAACGTCCAGTCTAAAGCCCTACCCTGTTCAAAATACCGGACAGACCTGTCCCTTAAACATGCATTTTGTAGATCGTATTTTTAGGACCAATCCCTTCCTCATTTGGGTTCTCTGCACGAGCCTGCTGCTGATCGCCGTCTCCACCACGCCTGCTCAGGCTCAGGATAGCGAGCCGAGCAAGCAGGAGAAGCTGATGCACTACAGTCTCTACTACGAGAGTTACAAGAACGACAATTTTGAGAGCGCCCAGAGCGACCTTCTTTGGATTCTCGAAAACGCTCCCGGGACCCCCGATGGAGACGACGACAACTACCGTCGGGTCGTGAAGCTCTACGAGGGTCTCGCCGAACAGGCCAGCGACGAAGAGAAACGCAGGGCCTACCTGGACACCGCGGCGACGCACCTTACCTCCGCCATCGACAAGATGGAGAAGCAGGGGATCGAGTATGAGCCCTACAAGTGGGAACGGCTGAAGGGGCGCTTCGTCGAGCAGCATCAAGGATCTCTGCCCGACGTTAAGGGACTGAAGTCGGCTGCGGCCCACTACCGGAAGGCTTTTAAGCTCGCCCCGAAGGAACTCAATCCCTATTACATTCAGCAAGTCCTGCGGTCCTACCTCGAAAACAACAAGATCCAAAGGGCGCTCGACTTCGCCAACATGGTCGAGGCGAAGCGCGGAGACGACAAAGAGGTAGCGAAAATGGTGAGCTCGGTCCGGGAGGATGTCTTTGGCAAGAATCCACAGGCGAAGATTAAGTATCTCGAAGGGCAGGTTGAGCAGAACCCGGACAGCACGCAGCTTCTCACCGAGCTTTTCAATGCGTATAATCAGCAGGGCAACGTCGCAAAAGCGTCGAAGCTCTCGAAGCGTCTGATGAAGATGGAGCCGTCGGCCGAGACGGTTCGCGAGATTGCCCAGATGCGCCTCGAAGACGGCCGACCGAAGGCCGCCATTAAGGCCTACGACCGCGCGGTGAAGCAGGGCGCTGAGCTCAAGGCGGAGGATTACTTCAACCGGGGGATTGCCTACCAAAAGATGGGACGGTTGACGAAGGCCCGACAGGGGTACCGGAAGGCCATCGACATGAAGAAGGACTTTGGCCAGGCTTACATTGCCATCGGGGACCTGTACGCACGGGCTGTGAATAAGTGCAGCGGGAGCGAGATGAAGCGGAGCGACAAGGCGGTATACTGGGCGGCTGTTGACAAGTATCAGCAGGCGAAACAGATCGATCCGTCGGTCTCCTCTATTGCCAACAGCAAGATTCAGACGTACCGAAAGGTCTTTCCGACGAAGGAAGACATCTTCTACCGCGAGAGCTGGGAGCGAGGCAGTACAATTACTGTGGACTACGGCTGCTACTCCTGGATCGGGGAAACGACCACCGTGCGGCCCGCTCCCTCCTCCTGACTCTCGTTCCTAGCGGCACACCTCCGGCCGGCGAGCCTCCTGGGCTCGTCGGCCTTTTTTACGCCAGGGCAGCATTCATCGGTCGTCGGGCCCTCGGTGGGCCCTCGGCTCCGTTTCGGCAGCCGGACAGGAGTGGATCCGTCTTCGGAGTTCCTTCGAGATTCGCTCTTGTGGTTTTGGACTCCGACCACGTAGTTAACAAATGAGTTGTGCGGTTCCCCGGTCCAACTTCCGTCCGATCCGCGCTTACCGGTTCTTGTGCCTACAACTGCTTTGTTCTCGTATGGCCACGATCGAACGTATCACTGCTCGCCAGATCCTCGACAGCCGAGGGACCCCCACCGTGGAGGTCGACGTCATCACCGAGGAGGGCGTGCTGGGCCGCGCTGCGGTGCCCAGCGGAGCCTCCACCGGGGCGTACGAGGCGGTCGAACTCCGCGACGGCGACGCCGACCGCTACCACGGACAGGGCGTGCTCCAGGCCGTGAGCAACGTCAACGAGACGATTGCCGACGAGCTGAAGGGCATGAGCGTGCTTGAACAGGTCCCCCTCGACAATGCTCTCCGGGCCCTCGACGGTACGGAGGACAAGTCGAACCTCGGGGCCAACGCCATCCTCGGCGCCTCCCTCGCCGCCGCGAAGGCTGGGGCCGCCACCCTCGGCGTGCCGCTCTACCGCCACCTCGGACGGGCCACGGCCCGCACGCTCCCCGTTCCCCTCATGAACATTCTCAACGGCGGGGAGCACGCCGACAATAACGTGGACATGCAGGAGTTTATGGTAGCTCCGGCCGGGGCGTCGTCCTTCTCGGAGGCTCTCCGCACAGGCGTGGAGGTCTTTCACACGCTCGAATCGGTGCTTCAGGACCGCGACTACAATACCGCCGTCGGGGACGAGGGCGGCTTTGCCCCCGACCTCCGCTCGAACGAGGAGGCCGTCGAGC
>CAZMDV010000024.1:0-15190 GCA_964564875.1 uncultured Salinivenus sp. | reverse complement strand
GGTCGGCAATCAACTCTTCCCCCTCCTTCGTCAGGTGAACCTTCACGTAGCGCCGATCCTCCTCGTCCCGCCGGCGTTCCACGAGCCCGCGCTCCACGAGGTTGCTCACGACGGTGCTGATGTTGCCCTTGCTCTGAAGCAGCTTCTCCCCCAGCTGGCCCTGGTACATGGGACCGAGGTGGTAGATCGACTCCAGCACGCCGAACTGGCCGGAGGTGAGGTCGCGGGCCTGGTACGTCTCGCTAATCTTGTCGTCGATCGTGCCGAAGGCCCGCGTGAAGCGAATGTAGGCGGTGAGGATGCGCTCCTCGCCCTCGGTGCCGCTGTAGTGGGTGGGCATGGGTGGCGTGTCGTTTTCAACAGGTGGATCAGGAAAAGCGAACGGATGCCGAAAGGCTCAAGACGCTACCTGAGCGACTCGTTCCGCCGGATCCGGATCGGGGTCGCCGGTGGGGAGAAACGCGTGCCGGTGGTCGTAGGCAAACTTGGCCATCGATCGGGGCGCGTGGCCGGTGAGGTCGTACACGCCAGACGTAAGGCGGGCCGTTTCTCCCCCGGCCCGCTGGTAGGAGGCCAGGGCCAGCCGGCTGTCGATGAGCCACTCGGGAAGCCCCTCGTTCTGCAATCGCGAGCGCGCCTCCTGGAGGCTCTCGGCCACATGCCGCACGGGCCGGCCGATCACCGTCCCAAGAATCTTGGCTACCTGGTCGTAGTCCAGCGCAGCCCCGCCCGTTAAGATGTAGGTCTCCCCAGCGTGCCCGTCCTGGGTCAGCGCCGCGAACGCCGCCTCGGCGATGTCGCGGGTGTCGATAAACGGAATACGTCCGTCTCCCGAGGCGGCCCGGATCTCACCCTTTTTCCGAATGCGCGTCGCCTGATCCAGGAGGTTCTGCATGAAGACGTGCGGGCGGAGCATTGTCCACCGCAGGCCGGATTCTTTCAGGTGCGTCTCCACCTCGTGGTGCCAGCGGCCGATGGCGGACTTGGAGCCGGGCTGCGCCCCTCGGGCCGACAGCTTCACCACGTGCTCGATATTCGCCGCAGCTGCCGCGTGGATGGCATTTTTCTGAAGGGCCGTCATCGAACGGGCATTGCCCGTGAGAAGAAAGAGCCTGTCCGCGCCTTCGAACACCGGAGGAAGCGTCTCCGAATCAGCCAAGTCCGCCTCGGCCCATTCCACGTGCGGAAGGGACACTTCCGGGTTCGGATTGCGGGAAAGGGCCCGCGCAGGGATCCCTGCCTCCGAGAGGCGCTGGAGAAGAGTTGAACCGATGGTGCCGGTGGCGCCGGTGACGATGGTCATGGGGAGCAGGGGGCACGTCTGTAATTTACGCGAGGCGTCTTCTCTTCGATGTCCGATCGCTCATATGGAGTTTGAAAGCAAACTGTTCAATGTAAAACAGTTAATTGACGATTCCTTCATAAATTATCGAGGGCGGTAGGGGATCGGTTCCCCCCGCTCCCGAGCGCACAATAGAGAGTGCGCACAATGGTGAAGAGGAAGAGCGTCTGCACGGGTGAGAGTGGGCAATCAGTCCGGTTTGAAGGCATTGAACTCGAAAAGTGTTTAGGGTTGGTGAACATTCTGTTTTTAGTTGAACAGTTCAATGTTGAACTGTATATAGTTTGTCCCACGATGCGGCGGGGAGCAGACAGGGCCGCTCGGTCCCGATACTCGTTCACGTATCCATACTCTTTCACATAGCCCCTTCACACAGACCGAACCACGCCATGAGCCAACCGGATCTCAATCCTGGATTGGAGGACGTCGCCGTCGCAGAGACGCGCCTCAGCTCGATCGACGGGGAACGCGGGTCCTTGACGATTGGAGGATATTCCGTAGACGAACTCGCGCCCCACGTGAGCTACGAGGAAAGCGTTTTTCTGCTGTTCAACGACCGTCTTCCCACGGAGACGGAGCTTCGCGACTTCCGAGATGACCTTGCTGGGCACCGATCTATTGGAGATGAAGTGACCGCTCTTCTGCGGCGGGCAGCAGGCCAAAACACGCCGCCGATGGACGCTCTGCGGATGGGCCTCGCGGCGGCGTCCCTTGGAGCCGACACGAGCGGCCCGGAGGAAGAGGCGCGGCGCACAATTGCCGCGGCTCCGACGATCGTGGCAACGTACTGGCGATTCAGAGCGGGACGCGCGCCGGCCCCGCCCCGCAAGGACCTGGGCCACGCGGCAAACTACCTCTACATGCTTTCTGGGGAGGAACCGGATGCCGCCTCCGTTCGCGGCCTCGAAACCTACCTGAACACGGTCGTCGACCACGGGCTCAACGCCTCGGCGTTTACGGCCCGCGTGGTCGTGTCCACGGAGTCGGACTTGGTGTCCGCAGCCACTGCGGCGGTTGGGACCCTCAAAGGACCGCTTCACGGCGGGGCGCCCGGACCAGTCCTGGACATGCTCCGCGAAGTTCACGAGCACGGAGACCCCGAAGCACGGGTCCGCCGAACGCTCACGGCCGGCGAGCGACTGATGGGGTTCGGCCATCGGGTCTACCGGGCCCGAGACCCTCGTGCCGAAGTTCTGTCCGACGCCGCCAAGCAGTTCTACCAGGGCGCAGAAGAGAAGTCCTTCTTCGAAACGGCCCGTCAGTTCGAAGAGGTGGCCGTCGACATTTTGGCCGAGCATAAGCCTAATCGGCGGCTCAAGACCAACGTCGAATTCTACACGGCCGTCCTCCTACACGGCATCGGGGTGCCGCAGGCGCTCTTCACTCCCACGTTTGCGGTCGGTCGCGTGGGCGGGTGGATGGCCCACGCCCTCGAACAGAAGAATGACAACCGGCTGGTCCGCCCGGTCTCGCGCTACAGTGGGGAGGAGGGGCGAACGTGGACGCCGCTTCGAGAGCGGGCGGACAAAATTTTAAGTAAATAGTTTTGACTTGAACAGTTTCTGACAAAACCAACGGCTTCATCGACGCGACGGAAACGGAGTCGGCGGGGCCGGCCCGGCTCTTACTCGCATCACTGTTTTCAACAACAACCACACATTCCAATGAGACGCTACGTTTTTGATCTCGGACGCATTCTCCTCTCGCTGATCTTTCTCGGCAGCGCGGCGACGAAGATCGCCGATCCTGCCGGCACGCAGGCGTACATGGCCGCCTACGGGCTGCCCATGACGAGTGTCCTGCTCGTTGTCGCCATCGCCACGGAGCTGTTTGGGGGCCTCGCCCTGCTGGTTGGCTTGAAGACGCGGTGGGCGGCCTTCGTGCTGAGCGGCTTCCTCCTCAGCGCCACGCTGATTTTCCACACCAGCCTCGGGGAGCAACAGCAGCTCCTCCACTTCCTGAAGAACCTCTCGATTCTCGGGGGACTGCTGCTTGTGATGGCGGAAGGAAGCGGCCCGCTCAGCCTCGACCGGCGACAGGTTTCTGCCACCGAATCCCGGGCGGAGAACGTCGTCGCGGGGTAAGCGCTCAGTGTCCGAACACGCACTCACACTCACAAAAGCAGCGATTTGCCATGCAAAACTTCCATCCTACACTCATTCTCCCCGTTTTCCTTCTCGCGGCCGGGCTTTCGGGCTCGGCCGCGGCTCAGGAGGGCGGCTCCGATGCCGAGGTCCAGTACCGACTTCTGCGCCAGGAAGAGACCTGGCACGACGCGAGCGGGGAGGGAGGCATCCAAGCTCTCAAATATATGCCGCTCGGGTCGAGACGCAATGCGTTCCTGACGGTCGGCGGAGAGGTTCGCACCTACGCCCGGGGGTACCGCAACAAACGCTGGGGCGCCGGGCCGGACCGAGAGGGAGCCGCGCTCCAGCGACTGATGCTCCATGGCGCCGTTGAAACGCCCCGGCGTTCCGGCGGCAAATACGCCCGTCTCTTCGGTCAGCTTCGAAGTGGCCTCGTGACGGGACGAGCCGGGCCACCGTATCCGACGGATAAGGATCTGCTCGGCGTCAACCAGGCCTTTCTGGAGATTGGCGCGCCCCTGACCTCCGGCCGCAGCGTGTTGTTTCGGTTCGGCCGACAGGAACTGCACTACGGGGCCGGGCGGATGATTGCCGCCCGCGAGGGCCCAAACGTGCGGCTCGGATACGACGCAGTGCTTGCGCGCTACGCCGGCGACGCCTGGCGGGTTGACGCCTTCGTGGCGAAGCCCACCGAGGCGGCCCCGGGCGTCTTCGACAACGGGTGGATGCCGGGACGCACGCTCTGGGGCACGTATCTCCGCAGGCGGGTGGCCCCGGTGCAAATTTCCGTGTACTATCTCGGCACAGAGCGCGTGCCTTCCCCGCAGCGACAAGAGTTGCGTGCAACTCGTCACACGATTGGAACGCGGGCCTACGGGCGTTGGGGACCGGTCAGCTACGACCTGGAAGGAGCCCTGCAGGCGGGGCGGTATCGGGCCACGGCGGCGAGAGAGGGCCGGAGCGGGGCAATCCGCGCCTGGACAGCGGCCGGACGCCTCACGTACCACCGTCCGGGCGGAACGGGACAGCCGACGGTGGGCCTGCTCTTTGACGTCAGCAGCGGGGACGTTCCGGACACCGAGCGGCTGGAAACCTTCGCGGGGCCTTATCCTTCCGGACGGTTTACCGGGGCTGGAAGCCAGCTTGGGCCCGGGAATCTGATCAACTTGAGGCCGTTCGCCGGGCTTCAGCTTCTTCGAGACCTCCGTCTCAAGCTCAAGGGGCATTTGTTCTGGCGCCTCCACCAAACAGAAGGCACTTATGCCATCTGGGGGGCTCCGCTACGACCCGTTGAAAGCTCCAGCGCTCGGTTTGTCGGTGTCATGCCAGAGATGACGCTCACGTGGATGGCAGGTCCACGCGCGACTCTTGCCTTCGAAGCCAGCCAGTTCGTTCCCGGCCAAGCGTTGGAGGAGAGTCCGCCCGCCCGCGGCCTGACGCACATCGGGCTACGCGCGACCTACCGATTTTGAGGGTCTTTCCCACAGTCGTCCCATCAATCGCCTGCGTCAATCGCCCACCCGGCAGGTTTTTGTGAAAAAAGACAGAAGCGGTGCGTCCATTTCGGGATTCGCCCGACTACATAGGGTGAAGCAGGCAAAAGAGCCTGTGTCCCGTCGATTCTCTCACACATTCAATCTCAGAACTGCCATGAAACGGATGCACGTCATGCTACGCGTGAAGGACTTGGGCGAAGCCACGCGGTTCTACTCTTCGCTCTTCGGCACTGAACCGACCAAGCGAGAGCCGGGCTACGCCAAGTGGATGCTCGACGATCCCCGCGTCAACTTCTCCATCGCCGAAAAAGACGAGGAATTCGGCATCGAGCACCTCGGCATCCAAGCCGAGACGCCCGGCGAGCTGGACGAGCTGCGCGAGCGAATCGACCGCGCGGGCGGCACTGTCAACAACGAAGGCGAAACCACCTGCTGCTACGCAAACTCCGACAAGACATGGGTTGTCGATCAGCAGGGCGTCTCCTGGGAGGCTTTCTACACCAGCGGCGAGACCGACACCTACTACGCCGAGGAGACGGCATGACGGGACCGGAACCGGGGAGGCGTTTCCCACCCGGACGACCTCGTAGAATCTTCGCTCCTCCTCAATGAATTCCCACAACCCAACCAACTAGGTTATGCCAATCCGCTCAGCGTCATCCTCCGACCTCGACGAAATTCGCAGCACACTGAACGAGCACGGCCTGCCCAGTGCGGAGCTAACGGCCGCTGAGATGCAACGCTTCCTCGTCTGCCGAACCGAAACGTCCATTAACGACCGGCAGGCGATGCTTCGGACGACTGCCATCTTGCCCGAACACCGGCTCGAAACCGAAGACGGAGACATTTGCGGCGTCGTCGGATTTGAAACGTACGGCTCCGTGGCCCTCATTCGCTCACTGGTCGTTGCTCCCGGTCAAAGAAGTAACACTACGGGAGCGCGCCTCCTCAAAAAGATCGAGCAGAAGGCCCGGGAGGAAGGCGCCGAGCGCCTTTACCTTCTGACGACGAGTCCGGAGTACTTCGAGGACCGAGGCTACGATCGAGCCGAGCAGGCGGCCGTTCCCGAGTCGGTTGCAAACAGCACGCTCCAAAATCGTTGTCCCCCGGAGGCGGTGGTGATGACGAAACGCGTTCGCCCCTAATGGCTCGGCAGAGCCGTCCAAACCCTCTGCCGAGTCCAACGCGCCGACAATCAGTCTTCGGGGCCTAGCGTTTAGCAAGTGACCGACGGGCGTTGATTCCGATCCGGCCCGATGCGTGAGCCCCGGTTTCGTCGATAGCGGTCCTCCTCTCGAAAAACGTGGAACGACGCTCAATGTCCAATTCTCCCAGTGAATCTCCCCCCGAAGACGCTTCTTCCGAATCCTCCGACGGACCGGCCGGCGGCGAACCGTCCGGGGAGGAGCCGCCGTGGAAGCCGTTTGTCGATGGGCTTCGCGCGTTCATAGCCCACCGCGTGTCGCCTGCCCACGCCGAGGACGTGCTGCAAGACGCGCTCGTTCGCATGCACGAGTCGGCCGCGTCGCTCGACGACACGGACCGCGCGGAGGCGTGGGTGTTCACGATTGCCCGGCGCACGATTGCCGACTTTTACCGAAAACGGGAGCGAGGGCCGGTGGAGGAGTCGATCGAGCGGCCCGATGACCTCACGGCACCGGAGGAGGCAGGGCCGGAGAATCTGGCCGAATACGACGGTGAGCACGACGCCCATGAGGAGGTCCTATCGTGGCTACGGCCGATGGCAGAGAAGCTCCCGGAGATGTACCGGCGCCCCCTCTTGATGGCCGACTTTGAAGGCTACACGCAGCAAGCAGTGGCGGACGAGTTGGACCTGTCCCTCTCGGGGGCAAAGTCCCGCGTGCAGCGGGCCCGACAGAAGCTGGGGCGCCTCCTCCAGCAGTGCTGCGAGGTGGAGTTTGGGGCGGAGGGGCGAGTCCAGGCTTTCCGACGTCGGGCCACCGACTCGTGACGCCGATTTGTGTCCGATCTGCGCCCAAACGCTGCAAGAGCCGCTCAGGCGTCTCGACCCCAATTAACCTCTTCTTCGATCAGAGGCCAAACACGTTTCGTTTGATTGTTTTATATATATCGAACTATCGAATAAAAGACAGCCACTTGCCATGAATTCCAGTCTATCGGACACGGACTTGACCGAGGCCTTCAAGGCTCTCTCCCACCCGAACCGTCTCGCTCTTATGAAGCGGCTTTTGGAGCGGGCTCTCTCCTGCTGTGAGGCCGACCGGCCCGAGGAGTGCGACATGGACCCGACCTGCTGCGCGTTCGGCGCACTTGCCGAAGAGCTCGACATTGGAAAGGCGACCGTCTCCCACCACTTGAAGGAGCTCCGGCGGGCGGGGCTCATCGAGCGGCTTCGGGAGGGGCGCCGGGTGTACGTCCGGGCCAACATCGATCGCGTCGAGGAGATTCGGCAGTTTCTCGATGCCCGAGTGCAAGCCGCCTAACGTCTTTTTCCGTGTAGAGGGTGTGCTGTCCTGTTCTGTGTTCTCACAAAATGCTCACTCAGACAATGCCTTCCCAATCTGACGCTGCTGCCTCCGACCCGAATTCCACTGCCACGACCACCTCCCGTGCCACTCTCTGGCGCGGCTTCGGCTGGGGCGTGCTCGCGACCATAGCCATGTCGATTCCTATGATGATCGGTATGGCCAGCGGCGTGGCCCCGATGCCGGAGCCAATTCCGAAGGTCCTCGTGACGCTGGTCTTCGGGGAGAGCCTCCCGGCCCCTCTCCTGATGGCGTTCGCCGCAGGAAGTCACCTCGGCTACGGGGGCGTTTTTGGCACGATCCTGACGCGTATGACCGCGCAGGTGACCCTCCGAGCAGGGCTCGTCCTGGGCATTGTACTGTGGTTTATCATGCAAGTCGCAGTGCTCCCGCTCCTTGGCTGGGGGCTCTTCGGAACGGCCATCACGCCGAAAATTGCGGTGGCCACGCTGGTGCTACACCTGATCTACGGCGGGGTGCTCGGCTGGGGCCTCAGCCGGTAGCACACCCGACCGAAGCGAATCCTCTTCCTTCTTCAGCCCAAACACTCCCATTCTTCGATGCACTCCTCTGAACTTTTTGATCCGACGCCCTCCCAAGACACCCCAATCGCCTGCGATCTCTCTGCCCTGGACGATCCGGGGGCGCACAAGAGCCAAACTCAGGCCCTTTTCGACGAGCGAGAGGATACGGTGGAGGTGGACAGAGGCGTGGCAATGCGCTTTTCCGGAACGATGGACAACGCCAAGCGCATTTTGAACTTCGTCGGCCGGGAGCGTCAGTGCTGCCCGTTTCTCACATTTGAGATCACCTTCGAGCCCGAAAAGCGGGGAATCTGGCTCTTTCTCGGCGGCGACCAGCAGGCCGAGGCCTACATTCAAGGCCAGTTTGAGGCCCAATGATGCTCCTCGCCCCTGTTGGCCTGAAGCAGAGAACGGCAGGGGGAAGCGTACCGGCCGTCGAAGATCGAAGCGTTCGGAGGAGGCCTATTGCTCCTCTACCGTAAACGTCTTGGTCATGCCAGTCGTGCTGGTTGCCTGCTCGGTGATCCAGGCGTAGCGGCCCGGCGGCAGGTCCCCGACGGTCACGTACCCTACGTCGCCCGCCGGCATCGGCTCGTGGCCGCCGATCCACTCCGTCGGGACCGGAAGCGGGAGGCCCCGCTCAATCCACGTGAGGACCTCGCCGGTGCCCGTCTCGGAGCCGAGAGAGACCGACGTAGGATGAGCTCGTTTTCTCAGGCCCTCCGACCGAAACGGAATCGGCCTCAACGACCATAACGCCGATCATCTGCTTAAGGTATGGGCTTGTGCGAGGAGCCGACGATGATCAGAGTCTTCACGTCTGGATGCTGGGTAACCATTCGCTGAATGTGGCCGATCGTATGCAGATTGCGCCCCCCAGAAGGCAAGCCACTGGAGGCCTACGTCGCCCGGTAGATCGACTTCCAGCATTGTTTGCCACTGCAGGTCAACGTCGGCCCGTCCGATCTTCTTCTGGTTGATGTAGCGGTAGTAGGAAACCCGCTTGCCCAGTAGTTTACGGCAACGGCTGGAGCATGATAAGACCGCGAGATCGGCCTCTCTTTTGGTCATATTCAGTAAAGGCGGCCCTTACATACATTCACATCATATTCAACTAGTCGGGAAACACGTCCCTCAAATGCTCGATAGCAGTATTGTTATTACAGTCAATTGACTAATTGAACAATGGATAACGAACGAAAGCGGGCCTTCAAGAACGAGATTTACGAGCAGTTCGCTCGCATCGGGAAGGCGTTCTCTAGTGCCTCCCGGCTGGAGCTGATCGACCTCATGGCCCAGGGGGAGCGCACCGTCGAGGAACTGGCGGATGAAACCGAGATGTCGGTGGCCAACACCTCCCGCCACCTCCAGGTGCTGAAGGGCGAGCGCCTCGTGCGGCGGCGAAAGGAGGGCACCCGTGCCTACTACACGCTCGCCGGACCGGAGGTCTACCGGGCCTGGAAGGCCGTTCGCACCCTGGCGGAGGCCCGGCTGGCGGAGGTGGAGGAGACGGTGAAGCGCTACCTGTCCGATCGAGAGGAGATGGAAGCGCTCTCCCCCGAGGAGCTGGAGGAGCGCTTGAAGCGAGACGACGTGCTGGTGCTGGACGTCCGGCCAGAGGAGGAGTACGAGGCCGGCCACATTCCCGGGGCCCGGTCGATCCCGATCGACCAGCTGGCGGAGCACCTTGAAGAGCTCCCCGATGACCGGGACATCGTGGCCTACTGCCGGGGGCCGTATTGCGTCTACTCCGACGACGCGGTCCGGGAGCTGCGGGAGAAGGGCCGGGAGGCGTTTCGTCTCACGGAGGGCCTTCCCGACTGGCTCGTGGAAGGGCGACCGGTTGAGGGAGGAGCGTAGGCCGTCGGAGCCGGGCCGGGATGGCAATTGGCAAAGCAGTCTACACACCGTCTACTCAAGTATTCAATTGATAAACTATACAAAGGAATAAAGCAATGGACAACTCGTCCCCCATCGCCTGCGACCTTTCGGCCTTGGACTCCGAGGCTCTCAACAAGCACAAACGCGTCTCCGAGACGGTCCTGGGTTCGGTCACCGAGATACGGGAGCGGCCCGACGGCTACGCCTTCCGGCTCCCGACCGAGACGGAGATGATCCGTAAGGCCGCCACGTTCGTGGCGCGCGAGCGCCAATGCTGCCCCTTCTTCGACTTCACCATCGAGATGGAACGGGACAACGGGCCGGTGTGGCTGAGCATCTCCGGTCGAGGAGGCGTCAAGCAGTACGTCGAGGACAGCGTCCTTCCGATCATTCGGGCGGCGCAGGACTGAGGAGTACGCGTGAGATGCCTCTCTCATTCTCAGATTCTCGAAAGCGACTCTCCGAATTGTTATGCCATCCGGCCCTACCTCTGAAAAAACGACAACGCCTTTCACGCACTGTTCGGTGCAGCTGACCCGCCCGCCAGGTCAACCCGAAAAGCTCGTGCGCATCATGGCGGGCACCGTCACCCTCACCGGCCTTGCTCTCGGCGCCTTCGTGAGCCCGTGGGGCTACCTGCTCACCGCGTTCGCCGGGCTCAACGTGCTTCAGAGTGCCTTTACGGGGTTTTGCCCGCCGGAGATTACCTACCGCTGGTGGACGCAGGCGTCTCCTCATTCGGCGCTCACGGTCGACCGCTCACAAGAGGCGTGACGGATCCGCTGCACTAGCCCGCATTTCCGCCTCTGATGTAAACACACTCTCATCGACACTATGCCTGCTCTACTCGACGTCCTAAAAGAGGCCCAGACCATCGCCATGCTCGTGGGGCTAGCGGTGTTGATGCTCTGGGAGCACGCCCATCCGTTCTTTGACTACTTCCGGAAGGCCCCGAAAGAACGTGGCAAGCACGCGCTCCGCAACCTGCTGCTCGGCGGCCTGAACGCCGGACTCATCTCCATCGTCTTCGTTGGGCTCTGGGGCGCGGCGGCGATCTGGGCCGACCAGCAGGGCCTTGGCCTGCTAAACGGGCTCGGGGCCGCGGCCGGCCTTCCGACCTGGGCCCACGCCCTCGGCGCGGTGCTTTTGCTGGACGGGTGGATGTACGTGTGGCACCGGATCAACCACGTAATTCCCTTCCTCTGGCGGTTTCACCGAGTCCACCACAACGACGCGAAAATGGACGTGACGACGGCTAGCCGCTTCCACACCGGGGAGATCGCGATCTCCTCGGCGCTTCGGGTCGGGATTATTCTCCTCTTCGGGATTTACCTGTGGGAGTTGGTGCTCTACGAGACGGTCATGTTTGCCGTCGTGCAATTTCACCACGCCAACGTGAAGCTCCCGGACGCGGTGGACCGGGCGCTTCGCGTGGTGATTGTGACGCCCGATATGCACAAGGTGCACCACTCCCGCCACCAGCCCGAGACCGACTCGAACTACAGCTCGCTCTTTTCCTTCTGGGACCGGATCGGGCGGTCGTTCCGGCTGCGCGACGACCCCTCGACCATCGATCTCGGCCTCCACGGCTGGGACGCGCCGGAAGACCAGAGCTTCATGGGCATGATGCGAGCGCCCCTGAAGCACCCCGACGTTGCGTCCCTCGAAGAACAGCCGGAGCTAAGCGACGCGGAGCCCGCCAAGGGCGACCGTGCCTGATCCCGGTCCCCCGGCGAACGTGTCTGCACGGACCTCTCTCATCGACCCCCCTTCTTCATGCTATGAGAACGCTCGCCTCCTTCCTCACGGCCGTCATTCTCCTCGTCGCCGCAGGCCCAGCCCCTGCCCAACAGGCCCCTCGCCACCTCGACCTTGAGGTGGAACCTCTGGCCTACGCATTCGGCGGCGCCGGGGGCCATGTGGCCTACCAGACAGGTAGCTGGAAGTACGAAATCGAGGTCTTTGGCCTTCAGATCCCTGAATCCCTTCACGGAAACGACAGCTTCACCGCCTCACCGCTGGGAGCTGAGCTGCACTTCGAGCACTTCTTCAGCGAGGACTCCGGCGGCTTCTACGTTGGTCCCGAGGCGGGGATCGTTCGCCTTGACCTCACCCACCAGGCCAGCGGGACGAGCGAGCAACATACCCGATACTCGATCGGGGTGCGCGGCGGGTATCAGTGGTATCCGGGCCTTGGCAACCTCTACGTAAGCCCGGTGATTGGGGTCTCCTACACTTTGAACAGCGAGCCGATCACCATCGGTGGAGACACCTTCGAAAGCGCTCCTGTCGGCCCGTGGGGCACCGTCGGCATCGGATGGAGCTTCTCCCGTTAGCCCCGGCCTCCTCTCGCATCGCCACCGCACGCATTTCCGACGACACCATGCCGTCCCATTCTGCCTCCACTTCGACTGCCGCTTCCGACTGGACTCGCTGGTGGAACCGGACCCGGTACCAGCTCTACGCGCCGATTTACGACTGGGTCGCCCGGCCGCTGAAAGAGGGCCGGAGGAGAGCCATGGAACAGGTTGTGCCCACCTCCAGTGACCGGATCCTCATTCTCGGCAGCGGTCCCGGCTCCGACCTCGAATACCTCCCCTCAGGCGCCTCGATCACGGCCATTGACGCCGCCCCAGCAATGATTAGCCGTACCAAAAAGCGGGCCGACGCGCTTGAGATGGACGTTGACGCCCAGGTGGGGGACGCTCAGGACCTCCCGTTCGAGGACGGAGCCTTCGACCTTGTGTTGCTCCACCTCATCCTCTCGGTTGTGCCGGACCCGGAGGCGGTGGCCGCCGAGACGGCCCGCGTGCTCGCCCCTGGCGGACGCGTGTCGATCTACGACAAATTCGTCCCCGAGGGCACCGAACCGTCGCTGCTCCGGCGCGCGCTCAATCCGGTGGCGCGGGTCCTTTTCTCCGACCTCACCCGCACGCTCGACCCGTTGCTTTCTCAGGCGGGCCTCGAGGTCGCCCAGCCCCGCGAGTCGGCACTCGGGGGGCTCTACACCGTGGCCGTCGCACGGTCGGCTCAGCCGAGCGCCCCTTCTCGTTCGTAAAGGTCCACCCGCCAGAGAATCGTTTCTACCTGGTAGAACAGGTCAAAACCCTTCGCCTGGATGGCCTCGTCGATGCCGGGA
Source organism: uncultured Salinivenus sp. (assembly GCA_964564875.1). Taxonomy (GTDB): domain Bacteria; phylum Bacteroidota; class Rhodothermia; order Rhodothermales; family Salinibacteraceae; genus Salinibacter. Next base: position 2,214 of record CAZMDV010000024.1, on the reverse strand, counting down.
TGGATGTACATCCGGAAGTCCATGTCCCGGGCCCAGCAGTACACGGCCGCCATCCCACTGATGGCCTTGCTGTACCAACGCACCTTCGGGTACGTGACCCCGATCCACCGCGACGCTTTCGACGTGGTGGCTTCAACAAGTCGGTCCCTGTGGGGATAGCAGCAGAAGACCCGGTCGAGGGTCACGAGGTCGGCCTCGGGGAGATCGGGAGCCAGGTCGACGAAATCTCCGTATCTGAAAGAGGTCTGCTGGTCGAGTCCTCGCCGCCGGGCTTCTTTCTCGGCTACCTCCAGGTATGGAGACGAGGCCTCTACGAGCAGTGACTTGGAGAGGCCCTCCTCCAGAAGTTCGCAGGAGATCATCCCGACGCCTCCCCCGATGTCCAGCAGAGTCCGGTCCTGCAGGTCCAGTGTTCTCAGCGCGTCGATCAGGAGGCGCGTCGACTTGTTGGGAGGACCGTTTTTCCGGTAGAACCGGAGCTCGTCCCGTGCGGTCTTTTCGTCGAAGAGATCGCCAGACTCCTGACAGTGATCACAACAGTCCATCGCAGTGGGGCCGCCAGCTTTCCAGTTCGGGAAGAGGGATCTGCTCGTCGGGAAAAGGCTTCTACTCGGGCGTGCTCCGACTCCTTCTGTTGATAGGAGGTCGCCAAAATAGGGGGGAGAACCCGAAGCATCCATTATTCAGCGTTTCAGAAGTCAGGGAGAAACCCGTCTGGATCTGCTTTACTGAAGATGCATGGGGCCCCGCCCTTCCTTTTTTGCGTCGAGTACCTCGAGACCGACGACGGGCGCCGGGTCTTCTACGACGTAAACGCCAACTCGAACCTGCGCCGCCCGATCGGGGAGGCCTTCGGCTTCGATCCGTTCGAGCGGGTCATCGACTTTCTGGAAGAGCGGCGCGAGGCCCTGACCGCTGGCCAGCGCTGAGGCTCAACCGGCGAGCTCAATGGGGCCCGCGGCGGGGAGGAGGTGCCTCAAACTCGTACTCGTCGGCCTCAATCATCTTGAGGACCTGGCCAATGCTCGGCCGGTCTCCCCAGTACGTCCCGAAGTGGGCCAGGCGGACGATGCCCTCCGGGTCGATGATGACGGTGGTCGGGCGATTAACCGGTTCGGAGTGTACGGCGTACTGCCACGGGTCGATGCCGAACTGGAGCCCGACCGCCGCGGCCCGATCGACCAGATGGGGCCACCAGATACCCTCGGGATATGGATCGTGGGGGTGATCGCTGGGAAGCTCGTCGGCGAACCAGTAGGAGGGCCGAAGCTCCTTTCCCTCCATCACCCGGCAACGGTATCGGTCGTGGCACTCAAGGGTCGCCACCGCCACGTCCAACTCGCGGAAGCGGTCCTTCCGGCGGATCAGGCCGTGAAACTCCTTGTGGCAGACCGGGCACCAGTCGGCGAATACCCAGATCAGTACCACGGACTTTTCGCCGAGAACGTCCGACAGGGACCACTCTTCTCCATCCGTGTCCTCGAGGCTGAAGGAGGGAGCAGGCTCCCCTTCACGCACTCGGCCGAACGTGGCCTCGTCCAGGGTGGCAAACCGCTCGGCCACCGCCGGTTCAACGGGCTCGTTCTTTTCGATCCGGTCGAGTGCCACTTCGCACTGATGACGCACGTCGGTGTGCTCCTCGTCCCTCAGGGGATCGGCAACTGCCTTGCTCGGCGCCCCGACTTGGCCGAGGGCAATGGCCGCCTGCGAGCGGACCACCGGATCGGGGTCGCGTCGTAGGCGCCGGCTCAGCAGATCCACGGCGGCCTCGTCCCGAAGGACACCGAGCGTCATCGCCGCGACCTGTCGGACGTGTTCGTTCTCGTGGCCCAGCAGTCCGCGGACGGGGGCCGGCGCCTCCCTGCCTAAACGAACCAGGTCGCGTGCCGCCAGGGTACGCACGCGCCAGTCGTCGCTCTGGTGGTCGGAGACACCGTCGGTGCCGGTGTCGGGGTCGACCGTAAACCCATTATCTACGGGCGCAAACGAGTGGCCGCCGACGCGTGCTGCAACCTCCTCAACGGAGAGTGCGTGATCTGTGCTCATGGTGCCACAACAGAGCCTCTGTGATTTTTTGGAGGGGCGTAGAATGGACGCTCACGACAAGAGCAGGTCTCCCGAACAGAAGCGTCTGGACAGCATTGCTCGGCCTGAAGACCTAACAGCACGCTCCGCCTTCCTTCTGAACCGGAGGGCAGGCCACCGTGCCGTACG
>CAZMDV010000023.1:0-15968 GCA_964564875.1 uncultured Salinivenus sp. | reverse complement strand
GCCCTCCTCGCTGAGGCGGAGCACCTCCTGCTTCGCCACGTGGAGGCGCCGGTCCGCGTGCATCACGAGCCGCGTATTCTCCGGCAGGAAGCCCATCTCGATGCCCTGCGCAGCGCTCTCCGCCACCTCGGCCATCGCCACCGTCTCGAAGTAGGGGCGCAGGTGATCCTGAATCGCATTGTGGTTATCGGTCGGCGCCTCCCGGGCCGCCTTGGCGGCAAACCGCATCGAGCCGGTGCCGGCCGGAATGAGGCCCACGCCCAGCTCCACGAGCCCGATGTAGGTCTCCGCCGCGGCGACCGGGTGGGGGCACGCCATCGCCATCTCGCAGCCGCCCCCCAGCACGCGCTGATGGGTGGCCACGACCACCGGCTTCTCGGCATACCGCACCTGCTGAATCGTGTCCTGAAACTCGGAGATGTACTGTTCGATCACGTCGAACGCGCCCTGTGAGGCGGCCATCGCCATCTCGCCGAGGTTGGCCCCCACCGAGAAGTTGTTGCCCTGGTTGCCCACCACGAGGCCCCGCAAACCGGCGTTGTCCTCCACGCGCTCGATGCACTCGCGCAGGCCCATCATCACGTCCCGGCCCAGCGTGTTGGCCTTGGACCGAAACTCGAACAGGGCCACTCCATCGCCGAGATCGAGCAGGGCCGCCTCGTCGTTCGTCCAGAGCTCGTTCGACTCCTCCTGCTTCACGGCAGCCAGGTCGAGCTCGTCGTCGGGGCGCGGATCCGGCTCGTACCCATTTTCACTCGGCAGGTACACCGTACGCTTGCCCCTCCTCGTGCGGTAGAACGTCGCGTCCGCCCCGTCCATGTCGTCCACCCACGCGGGCACCTCCAGGCCATGATCCGCTAGGCCGTTGCGGACGGTTTCCATACCGAGCGCGTCCCACGTCTCGAACGGCCCCTTCTCCCACCCAAAGCCCCAGCGGATGGCCCGGTCCACGTCGGCCGGGTTGTCCGTAATCTCGCCGATCCGGTTGGCGCTGTACGCCAGCAGTTCCAGCGTCGTCTCGCGGAAAAACCGACCAGCCCGTCCGGTATCCTGGTAGAGGGCGTTAAGGCGTGCGCTGAGCCCCCCGGCGTTCTGAATCGAGTCGAGGTCGAGGTCTTCCTCTTCGGCGCTCGTGTACTCGAAGGTCTCCGGGTCGAGCGACTTGATTTCGCCATCCTCTTTCTTGTAGAACCCGGCTTTCGTTTTCTCGCCGAGCCGCCCCTCATCCACGAGCCGCTGCAGAATCTCCGGTACCCGAAAGGCCTCGCGTCGCTCGTCGTCCTTCACCTTTTCGTAGAGGTTCTGCGCCACATCGAGCATCACGTCGAGTCCCACGAGGTCGGCGGTGCGGAACGTGGCCGACTTTGGATGCCCCACGAGTTGTCCCGTAAGCGTGTCAATCTCTTCGATGGTGTACTCGCCTGCGGTGTAGTAGCGAACGGCCTGCAGTAGCGCGAAGACACCGATCCGGTTGCCGATGAAGTACGGCACGTCGTTGGCCACGACGATGCCCTTGCCCAGGTGCAGGCGCCCGAACTGCGCAACTCGCTCCACGACGGATGGCTCCGTGCGATCGGTGGGCACCACCTCCATCAGCTTCTGGTAGCGGGGGGGATTGAAGAAGTGCGTCCCCAGGAAGCGCCGCTTGAAGTCGTCGGAGCGGCCTTCGGCAATTTCGTGGATGGGGAGGCCGCTCGTGTTCGTCGAGATCACGGCGTCGTCCCGGGCGTGCTCCTCGATCCGACCGTGCACGTCCCGCTTCACGTCCATCCGCTCCACGACCGCCTCCACGACCCAGTCCACTTCGCCGACCCGATCGAAGTGCTCGCCGAAGTTGCCAAGATAGACGCGGTCGGCCACGTCGCCGGTGAAGAAGGGATCGGGGCTTGCCTCGCGGGCCTGCTTGAAGCCCTTCTCCACCACCGCGTTCGGATCGTCCTCGTCGTCGGGGGCGATGTCGAGCAGGTGGACCTCCAGTCCGGCGTTGGCGAGGTGGGCGGCAATTTGCGCCCCCATTGTCCCGGCCCCCAGGACCGCTGCGGTCCGGAAGGGGCGGTGCGTGGCTGGGGCTTCCAGATTGAGGGCGCGCGTGTCGAGGGCCTTGGTTTCCATGGCGTAGTCGGAGATGTGGGTAAATGATTGAGATGTCGAAATTAACGGCGTTAACCGTAGAGGAGGGCGGGCGGAACCGCTTCCAGCCCTGGGTGGGCCTCGTATGGTTCACGCGAATCGGGGACGTTACACCTCCACCAGTACCGCCCCCCGGTCCGTGGACGCCCCCGGAGGATCGTCCTCGTAGTAGAGGGCGTCGATCTCGTCGGCGTAGGCCTCATGAACCTGCGGCCGACGGACTTTCAGCGTGGGCGTCAGCAGTCCCGAGTCAACGGTAAGCTCATCGGGAATCAGGGCGAAGCGCTTGACAGTGGACCAGGGATCCATGCCTTCGTTCGCCCTCTGCACGAGGGAGCGGTACGTGTCTATAATGTCCTGTTCAGTAAGCAGATCGTCAACAGCCTGCTCCGGATCCAGCCCCAGTTCGTCCGCCTGCGCCCGCACCTGATCCTGGGCCGGGAAGAGCAGCGCCGCGCAGAATTTGCGGTCGCTACCCACGACGACGGCATTGTCCACGAGCGGGTCGCTGCTCATCCGGTTCTCGATGGGCTGCGGCATCACGTACTTGCCCGTCGAGAGCTTGAAGAGCGCCTTCTTCCGATCGGTGATCTTGAGGAACCCTTCTTCGTCGAATTCCCCGATGTCTCCCGTCCGGAACCACCCGTCTTTCTCCATCACGGCGTCCGTTTTGTCGGGCGCCTTGTAGTAGCCTTGCATGACGTGGGGGCCACGCGTTAGAATTTCTCCATCGTCGGCAATTCGGACCTCGACGTCCGGGAGGGGCTCGCCCACGGTGCCCGGCTTGTTGCGCTGGGGTCGGGTGTACGAAATTACGGGGCTCGTTTCGGTGAGGCCGTATCCTTGGAGCGTCGTGATGTCCGCTGCCGCGAGGATGTTGGCAAGATCCGGCTGGAGGGCCGCGCCACCTACGACGATGTACTTCACACGGCCCCCAAGGGCAGCCCGCCATTTGCGGAGGACGAGCCGGTCCGCAACCGCATGTTTGGCTTTGTACAGGGCCGAGCTGGGCTCCGTCACGTCGTAGTTCTGAGCCACCTCCAGCCCCCACTTCCCAATGGCCTTCTGGGTGCCCTCCATCGCCATGATTTTCTTCTTGATCCCCGCATATACCTTTTCGAGCACCCGCGGCACCGAAGCGAAGACCGTCGGGCGCACCCGTGGGAGGGCCTCGACCAGGTTATCCGGATGGACGAAGTAGATGCTCAAGCCCCGGTACATGTAGGCGTACTGCAACATGCGGGCAAACACGTGGGTGAGGGGCAGGAACGAGATGACGACCTCCCCCTCGGGCCCATCTTCGAAGTCCTCCAACTCTCCGACCGACGTAATGGCGTTCGACGAGATGTTCTCGTGGGACAGCATCACGCCTTTGGGCCGCCCCGTCGTCCCACTGGTGTAGATAATCGTCGCGAGGTCGTCCGCGTCGATCTGAGCCCGGAGCTCGTCGATGGCCGCTGCCCGGTCCTCCACTGCCGTCCGGCCCAGCTCCTGCACAGCATCGAGCGTCTTCAGCTCCACCCGATCGGGGAGCTCAGGAATTCCCTCGTCGCCCTCCCCTGGATCGCAGAGCACCACCGTCTCAATTCGGGGAAGGTCCGGAAGCAGGTCCGCGGCCTGGGCCAGGCGCTTCGGATTGGATACCACGAGCGCCTCGGCCTCGGCGTGGTCGGCCACGTACTGCATCTGCTCCGGGGCACTCGACAGGTAAAGGGGCACGTCGATCAGTCCCCCGATGAGACATCCCATGTCAACGACGCAGTAGTGAACGTCGCTTGCCATCAGGAGGGCCACCTTGTCGCCCCGCTCTAGGCCGAGCTCCAGAAGCCCGAGGGCCGTTTCCTCCGCCTGCTTGCGAAAGCGGTCGAGCGACATGGGCACCCACCCGTCGTCGGTGGGCTGATTCAGGGCGCGGGGATTCTCGTACGCCTCCGTGGCCTCGTAGAGCAGCTCCGGAAGCGTCTTGCCGAGCACGCAGGCGCCCGCGTCCGGGGGGGCCGTATGTATGGATTCGGGCATGGCCGCGGAGTCCATCGGTGAAACAAAGCAGAGCAGCCGATTGGGGGGAGGCTCCCGAGCAGGCCTCAGGACGCTGAGGGCGCCGACGCCCGCCGAAAGCCTCGGATGGCCTGACGGATGGCCGTCTCGATGAACGTGTCCGGTTCAATCCGAACATCCACCCGATCGGCAAGCAGCAAAGAAATGGTCCCGTGCAGGGAGGCCCACACCGTACTAGCGGACACCTTGATGTCGTCGACCTCGAAGATGCCCTCTTCGACCCCTTCTTCGAGGGCACGGGCAAAGAAATCGAGGTTTTCGCGGGCCTTTCGGTACTTCTCCGGAGGGTACCGCTCCATCCGCTCCGGCCGAAGTTGGAACATGATCTCGTAGTACTCGGGGTTCTCAAGCCCAAAATCGACAAAGCACTGGCAGAGTGCTCGCAGCCGCCTCGCCGGGGCATCGGGATGCCGGGCTGCAGCCCCCCGCAACTGGTCCCGAAGCCTCATCATGCCCTCGTGGATGAGGGCATGGAGCAGAGCATCCTTGCTGTCGAAATACAGGTAGATGCTGGTTGCGCTGTAGCCAATCGCATTGGCGATCTTGCGCATTGACAGGTCTTGATATCCCTCCTGCACGAGCAGGTGACGCGCCGTGTCCAGAATGCGGCGGCGGAGACCTCCATTCTCAGACCCGTCAGACGTTGAGCTCATGATAGACACCCCACAAACATCGAAGCGCTGGACCACTGTAGGGACCGTTTTCGGGCCGTGGCCACCCTCGGAGCACCCGCCAAAACTGTGCGCATATCAATGTATTACTTGGGCGGCAGTTATCCAACTCGTCCTTGTGCTAGGTAGGGGGATCGCATGTGAAATGCCTTTTCGAGCAATGGAGGCTCAGTTGCCTCTAATCGTAGAGGGTGATCGGAAAAGCACGAGGGAAAGGGAACGTGGGAGCACTCTGGAAGCACTTCCTCCTCGGTCAGGGTGCATGGGGGCACCGATATTCGGTCCTCGCAGAACGAAGAGAACAGGCCACCGTCGCTCAGATGCGACTGCCATGCTGTGCTGAGGAGTCAGTGCTGAGGAGTCACGGGTCGGGATCGTTCCTGCCCCCTTTGCGGTTTCTCCTCTCCCGCATCCACGAAACACCAGGTCCCAGATCGTCTCCGAGGCCTTCGCCCTTGCTCTGACCGTGGAATCACCGTTTCAACCCAAACTCAGACAAGAAACCCCGGCACGCCGCGTCGTGCAACGCAGCGTGCCGGGGCAGGTCTCGATTAAATAAGCTTCGTCGCGACGTGCCGGGATCCCACGAGGCATTCCAGGCCGCAGTGGGACTTACTGGAACTTGAATAGGAGCGAAAAGCGAAGGGTATTGGCCAGCGGGCTCGTGTCCTCCGCGGTGTAGAGGTACGAAATATCAACTCCGACGATGTTGTACCGAAGCCCCGCCCCAAACGTCAGGAACTGGCGGTCTCCATTGTCCGGATGCTCGTAGTAGTACCCGGACCGGAGTGCAAAGAGGTCGCTGTACCAGTACTCCACACCCGTTCCAACCGTGAACTGCTGGAGCAAGCTGAGTTTTGCAGCCTCGTCATTGGAGTCTACCTGACCACGAGCGGTTCCCCACGAATCGAAGAGGGCCTCGAATCCCGTATTCCCAACCCGGACAGTACGGGTGGTGTCGCCGTCCTGAACAGTTTTCTGATCGGTGCTCACCAGCGATTTGTTGAAGTCGGTCGCGACCGTCAGTGAATTGAACTCGTCAAAGTCGATGGTGACGGCGGGGCCAATGCGAAAGCTCGCGGGAATCGGGTCTTTCCCAGGCCGCTGCTGGTTGAAGTCGAGCGTACCCCCCAGGTTCGAGATGTTGAGTCCCGTGGAAAAGGTGACATCCGTGCCGCCCACAGAGAACGGAGCCGAGCGATAGAGGGCCGACAGATCCGTCGCGAAGGTAGACGCGTTTCCCTCCCCAGTTTCTTGCCGCTCTCCCGACGTCAGCTTCGAGTAGATAAACCGGACCGAGGTCCCCACGCCGAATCGCTCCGAGATCTTACGGCCGTACGAGGTCCCGACGGCGAGCTGGAAGGAGTTTGAAACCCCAAGGACGTTTCCCTCAGCGTCACGGATCTCCGTCTCCCCGAGATTTAGATACCTGACGTTCCCGCCGAAGGTGCCAATTCCATCAACGCGATAGGTCCCCACGAGGTACTCGTAAAAGAGGTTCGCATCGAATTCCGGCAGCCAGTTGGCGTGCGTGAGGCCAACCTGCGTATCTTCCTGAAATGCGAGGCCCGAAGGATTCCAAAACATCGCATTGGCGTTGTCCGCCAAGGCTACGCCGGCGTTCCCCATACCGGCCGAACGGCTGTCCGGCTCAATGCGGAGGAAGAGTGCCGACGACTGGGCAACCTGGGCCTGAGCCGGCACTGCGAGCGCAATCGCGAGCAGAAACGACCCGAACAGCGTGAGAAACCAGCGAGGATTGCGAGAACGAGACAGGTTTGTCATGGGGAAAGAAGATTTATCGCGTACAGAAAACGAAAGTCGACGCGGCGGGTGGTCGGACACCCCCGGGCACCTGGACACGTCCTGTCATGTGAACGCTTGGCCGTCCCCCTGTTCCGGGAGCCCGACAGACGGTGCGCCTCACGCCGAGTGCCACAATCAGTGCAGTGACAATACGTTGTCTGTAACGCTTTACGATCAACAGGCCCGTTGGATATTTATTCGAAGAGCCCAGCCAATTCCATCCGGAGGGGAGAGCCGAAAACTACACGGCGGCTCGGTACGAATGTAATAAATTCAGACGCGTTCCTCAGCAGTTCGACGGCATTCGGTCTGTGAATTTGAACTTGCCTCCTCATCGCGGTCCCGAAAACTACTGACCGGGGATTCGTCTCCACAGCAGGGAGCAATCCTCAAACACGGTCGGTCCGGAACGTGACTCACGGGGATAGAACCTTGCGGGACTTGCCGCGGATACCGCGCTCCATCCAAGAGGATCCCGGACGCCTCCGGTGTTCTCCATCCGTCGGTCCGCACGTCGGGACAATGCACCCGAAGGAGGAAACTCCTATTCGACCGGTTCGTCATCAGCTCTTGAATCTGAATCCGACGGTTTTTCTAGCGACTTCCTCCCCCAGAGTTTCCATCCTCGATCCTCGGTGGCACTTCAGCGCTACGAGGCGACTGAGGACGTGCTGTCTAGACCTGCGACGGCCGCACGGCAGACCACCGATGAATCCCGAAAGACAGCGGTCTGCGGCGCCGGGAACGAAGCGACCGAGTCGTCTCCGGGCGGCACTGGAAGCGAAGTGCACTGAGCACCCACGGGGACCGAGTCTCTTGGGGAGTGGCTGGACACTCTCAGGGCTGGTTGCAGACGGTCCGCCAAACGGACCCTCACTGCTGATCTTCCAAGTGATCTTTGAGACGCGTCAAACGCTGGAGCGATTCGGACATGCGTTGGGTCGCCTCCTGAATGTCCTGAGCCGAGGACACGAACTGCTCGTCGAGATCTTGCTCCTGGCTCAGCTCGTGGAGAAACTGTGCGTTCCCAGAAATGATTGAGAGGGGGTTGTTGAGGTCGTGGTAGACGGAGGAGACTAACTCGCGGATGTCTTCCTCTGTAACAGGCTCTTCAAAGTCGCTCATCGTAGACGGGATCAGTCCTGGTAGGAACGAAGGAGGAGAGGTGCGTCCGTGTCTGAGACGCCGGCACCGGCCTCTTACAAGTCCTCAAGCGACCGCCGATGGACGACCTCAATTCCCCGGTCGGTCCGGGTAAGGTCTCCAACCGCAACCTCCGGATCGTGCTCAAAGAACAATTTCCATTCCGAATCCTCAGCCCGCTGCAAAAAGCTTCCTTTTTCGTCGATCGACTGCAGTGGACGAACGTCATAGGCCATCGTCCAGGCGGGGGGTAGATGGTGGGTCGTCGGCAGCAAGTCCGCGACGTACACGAGGGTGGTCTCGTCGTCCTGCACCTTCACGATTTGCTGCGCCTCGGTGTGGCCGTGGACGAGCGCCACGTCGACGTGAGGCAAAAGGGATCCGCCCCCATCCACGAGATGGAGCTGGCCCTCGGCCTCGATCGGAGTGAACGTTCTTGAGGAGAATGACTCCTTTTCTTTCGGATTCGGATCGGTGGCCCAGTGCCAGTGCCGCTCTTGAACGTGATACGTGGCGTTTGGGAAGGTGACCGCGGCACCCGTATCGGTCTGTTGGGTGCTGCCCCCACAGTGATCGAAGTGAAGGTGTGTGAGGATGACGTCTGTCACGTCTCCCGGTGCAACGCCGCGGTCCCGAAGCGACCCATTCAGGGTCGCGGTGTCGTGGTCGACAGCGTAGATGTCCTGATACTCACTGCCTTCGAACGTATCGCCAATGCCAGTATCCACGAGAATCACACGGTCGCCTCCCACCATGAGGAGGCAACGCATGCTCAGCGGGATGCGGTTTTGTGCGTCCGGCTCGATGCGTTGCGACCAGAGAGGCTTCGGTACGATCCCGAACATGGCCCCCCCATCTAAGCCGAAGCGACCGGTCTCGATTGCGTAGAGGGTGTAGGGGCCGATTTCAGGCATGTAGGACGGTTGGGGATGCGCGGAGATCGACAGGACTTGTCAATCTCGGAAAGAGCACACCCAATGTCTACGCCCACTACACCTCTTCCGGCGGAAAATCCTTAAAGTGTCCGTTCGATCGGATGCGGCGCTGGACGCCCTCCTGCTCTTCAATGCGGGGGATGATCGCCTCGAAGTGGCGAATGAGGTAGCGGATGCGCTCGTTTTCGCTCCTGTGCTCAAGAAGCTCTTGCTTCTGGTCGCCGTCGAGCGCGCCGTTCTGTGCCAGGACGAACGAAAGACGATCCACGTCCTCGTAGAGATCGGGGCGGACGGTGCGGCCAGCCAGCTCCAACAGCTTCATATGTTGCGTAATCACACGCTCTTTCAGGTCGAGATCGACGCCCGTGTCCTCGTCCTCGACCAGCGTCACGTCGGCGGTGTAATAGCTGGCTTGATCGCTGTGGACCGTTTCGATGCGAAATCGCTCCTCCCCACGCACGACAATGTCCGAGCGCCCGTCCTCATATTGCTTGACGATCTGGTCGATCCGGGCGATCGTTCCGATGTCGGCCCACTCCTCGCCGTCGACCCGGACAATGCCGAAGGGCACGTCATGCTCCAGGCAGTAGGCGGTGAGGTCCTTGTACCGCTCCTCGAAGATGTGGAGAGAGAGCTGCTCGCCGGGATAGAGCACGAGGCTCAGCGGAAACAGCGGAAGGGAATCTATCGAGTCCATCGACTTGCAGGGAGTAGGTGTCGTGAAGATCACGTTCGGACGTCCGAAAGCGATCCGATCCGCCGTCGGCACGGGGCGACTGTCTCCCGATGCGTTACGTCGTAGAGGACGCGGCCGCGGCGAGGGTCCCACCGGGGACAGTCCCGTGGGTCTGGAACCGTGAAGAACACGGCCTTTCCGTCGTCGCAAACCTCGTCGTTCTTGAATTCATGCCTCAACCTAACGCGCCCCTGCACCCGGAGTTCGAAGGTTTCCCCCGAAGAATCATTTTCGTTTCATCCACCCGTTACGAGTCCCCCGTTTCCCCATCGTCGGGAATCTGGCTTGCGGCGGCCATCTCGTCGCCAGGCTCTAGGTCGTGAAGTTGGCCCAGTTCCAGGCGCAGGACCCGGCCGGCGATGTCAGCAAGGGACGGGTCGTGGGTGGCGAGCACGAACGTCTGGTCTACGTCTCGGCTGAGTCGTTCGAGTTCTCGGTGCATCGGCCGGGCCGTTCGGGCATCCAGATTGCCGGTCGGCTCGTCCATGAGCACTAGGGCGGGCTCGTTCATCAGCGCGCGTGCGATCGCCACTCGCTGCTTCTCGCCCCCCGAGAGGGTGCTGGGCCGGTGGTCGGCCCGATCGGCTAGGCCCAGCAAATCGAGCAGTTCGCGGGCCCGCGGGGCCGCGTCCCTCATCGACTGATGCTGGATGAGTGCGGGCATCGCCACATTTTCGAGCGCCGTAAACTCGGGAAGGAGATGATGGAACTGAAAGACGAAGCCCACGGCGCGATTACGGAACGCGGCGAGCTCGTCGTCGCTCTTCATAAACAGGTTCTCGCCGTTGAATCGAATCGTTCCGTCGGTCGGGCGGTCCAGCGCCCCGAGCAGGTGAAGCAGGGTGGACTTTCCTGTCCCGCTCTCCCCAACGACGGCAACAATTTCTCCCTCGTGAACGGTCATGTAGAGGTCCCGGAGCACCGTCAGCGGCTCGTCGCCCCCGGTGTCGTACTGCTTTACGAGATTCTCGACCGTGAGGAGTGAGGCGTCCACGGGAGTAGGGAAGCTGAAGTTGAAACTGAGATCTAAGCCTGTATCGGCCAGGCGGAGGTCGGCGGGGTCGTGTTGTGGATTTCGCACTGCGGATCTCGTACTGCGGATCTCGGGTCGGGTCACTTCCTTCGCGAAACCCTTCCGTAACATGCACGACGCAGTGCGGAATATTCCTAATCTCCTCGTTCGAGACCGTACTTGTTAAGCTTGTTGTAGAGGTGAGACCGCTGGATGCCAATCGTTTCCGCCGTCTGGCTCACGTTCCAGTCGTGCTCATGGAGCTTGTGCTGGATGAAGTGCTTCTCGAACTGGTCGCGGGCGTCGCTGAAGTCATCGTACGCCTCGATGAGCTCCTGCGTAGGACCGTCCGACCCTGTTCCCGGCTGCACAAACTGATCGACCTCGGCGGCCTCGATTGTGTCGCCCTCAACGAGAATGAGCAGGCGTTCGATAACGTTGTGCAACTCGCGGACATTGCCCCGCCAGTCGTATCGTTTCAATCGCTGGAGGGCGTCCTCGGTGAACTCCTTGGGCGGGAGGCCGTTGCGCTGCGCCACTCGTTCGGCGACGTGCCGGGTAAGCAGCGGCACGTCGGCCCGGCGCTCCCGGAGCGGCGGAATGCCGATGAGGATGACCCCGATCCGATGATACAAATCTTCCCGGAACCGCCCCTCCTCGATCTCTTCCATCAAGTCCTTATTGGTGGCAGCAACGACCCGCACGTCGACCGAGATGCTGTGCTCTCCCCCGACCCGCTCGATTTCGTTCTCCTCCAGCACTCGCAGGACCTTGGCCTGGGCCGAGAGGCTCATGTCTCCGATTTCGTCGAGGAACAGGGTCCCCTCATGGGCCTGCTCGAACTTGCCAATGCGCTGCTGAGTGGCGCCGGTGAACGCTCCCTCCTCGTGCCCGAAGAGCTCGCTCTCGATCAACTCGCTCGGGATGGCGGCGCAATTTACCTCCACCATAGGCTCCTCGGCCCGAGCCGACTTGTAATGGATCCACTTCGCCACCAGCTCTTTGCCGGTGCCGTTCTCGCCCGAGATGAGCACCCGTGCCTCCGTCGGGGCCACCCGATCAATCGTGTCTTTGATCTCCTGAATGGCCTCGCTCTCCCCAATGATCGGGGGCAAATCACCCGTGCTCTGCTCGGTGATGGCCTGCCGCATGCGCCGATTTTCGACCTCCAGCTGCCCATGGTCCAGGGCGTTGCGGACCGTCACCAGAAGGCGATTGAGGTCCGGGGGCTTCTCGATGAAATCGTACGCCCCCAGCTTGGTCGATTCGACGGCCGTTTCGATGGTGCCGTGGCCGCTAATCATGAGGACCGGCACCTCGTACTCCTCCTCGGCGATCGTCTCGAGGACCTCCATGCCGTCGATCTTCGGCATCTTGACGTCGAGGATCACGAGGTCGTAGGCGTTCTCCCGGAGGGCCGTCAGCGCCTCCTCTCCGTCCACGGCCTCCTCAACGTCGAAGTCCTCGTACTCAAGAATTTCGCGGAGCGTCCGACGAATGCTCGCCTCATCGTCGACAACCAAGATTGTAGGCATCCTGAAAGGGGAAACTCGTCCACAGAACGCACCGCAATGCCTTCTCCCTCGGGCAGCGAGGAAGGTAAATCGAACGAGAAAAGCCCTAGAACCCAGCGCATCTCCCCCCTTCCTCGCCCCCCATTACTCATGACCTGAGACCCATGCCCCCATCACTCGTGACTCCTAAACTCACGACTCGCGACTTGCAACGTCAACCGGAGGAGGCCCGCTTCTGACGCACCTCTGCCCGAGCCATGTAACGCTCAGCGTTGGTAGCCTGGTCGGAGTCCGGATACTCCTCTTGAATCTGCTGATACACGTTCATCGCCGCCTCGTACCGTTCGGCCTCCTCGTAGGCCTGCCCTGCCCTGAGCAGGAAGCGAGGAGCGGTCAGTTTGTTTTCGTACTGCGACGCGGCCTGCTCGTAAAGCTCGGCGGCCCGCTCGTAGTTGTCCTTGTTTTCCTGAATGGCAGCTTGAGCCGCGAGGGCACTGGCTCCGATGAAGTTCTTCTCCTTCTCAAAGCGCTGGAAGTACGTGAGGGCCCGGTCGTACTCTTCGAGTCGATAGAGGGCGTCGGCCGCGTAAAACGTGGCAAGATTGCCAGCGCCGGTATTGCCGTAGTCGTCGGCAATCATCAGGAGGCCCGCATTGTCCCCCGATCCGTCGAGGGCCTGCCGGTAATTTCCCTGTTCGTAGACAGGAAGGATCTGGCCGAGCTTCTGATTGGCCGCCTGCTCCTGCTGATTTTGGTAGTAGATGTACCCTGGAATGGCCAGCACGAGCACGAGGAGTCCTACCCCAATCCCCTGAGCCACTCGGCTGTACTTGTCGTAAAAGAGCAGCGCCCGGGCATAGAGGTCGACAAAAAAGTTTTGCCGAAGCTCTTGGCGGCGGGACGTTTTGTCGGGCGTTTGGAGGGCAGTCATGTGCAGCAATGAAGGGGTCCAGAACGCGAGCGAATGCGAAGCCGATCGCCCCAGGGCGGCGGAAGTCAGGATCCTCGCCAGCAAGAGGAGCGGAATGCCGTTTAACGCACCGTCGTTCGTTCGTTTCCGATGGGGCTGGACCGACCGGCGACGGGAATGGTTTTGCATGTGATCTTTACTAAGGAGACGACCGGATATTTTATACTTAGATATGCGCTACGGTCGGTGCTTTCGCTTCTCACACGCGACTTTTCCGCAGGCGGCCTCGCGCAACGTACGGCGATGCGCCGTGGTCGCGGCGCCGTTCGTTCGACTTTCGAACCTATACTTGACTCTAGATTATGGCTATCAACCTTGGAATCAATGGATTTGGCCGCATTGGTCGGTTGTGCTTTCGAGCCTTGCTTGAAGGCGACGACCGCGACATCGACATTGTGGGCGTCAACGACCTCACCGACGCCGAGACCCTGGCCACCCTCCTTAAGTACGATTCGGTGCATGGACAATTCCCCGGCGACGTGAGCCTGGACGGGGGGGCCCTCGTGGTTGACGGAGAGCGGTTCCCGGTCTTCAGCGAGAAAGACCCGACGGCGCTGCCGTGGGGCGACCTCGACACCGATGTGATCATCGAGTCGACCGGCGTCTTCCGGACCCGGGAGAAGGCCGCGCAGCACCTGACCGCCGGCGCCGATCAGGTCGTGATTAGCGCCCCCGCAAAGAGCGAGGTCGACGCGACAGTGGTCCTCGGCGTAAACGGTGACGTGCTGACGGGCGACGAAGAGATCGTCTCCAACGCCAGCTGCACGACGAACTGCCTGGCCCCCCTCGTGAAGGTCCTCGACGACGCTTTCGGGATCGAGAGCGGCCTTATGACGACCGTTCACGCCTACACGGCGTCTCAGAATATCGTGGACGGTCCCCACAGCGACCTCCGCCGGGCCCGCACCGCGGCCGAGTCGATCATCCCTACCACCACCGGCGCCGCAAAAGCCGTGGGCGACGTGCTGCCCCACCTCGACGGCAAGCTCGACGGCATGGCCATGCGGGTGCCCACCCCCGACGGCTCGATCACGGACCTGACGGCGGTCGTGGAGCAGGACGTGACCATCGAGGCCGTGAATGAGGCCTTCCATGAAGCCGCCAACGGCGAGCTCGAGGGCATCCTCGCCTACAGCGACGACCCGATCGTCTCGCGGGACATCATCCACGATCCGCACTCCTGCATCTACGACGCTTCATGGTCGAACGTGGCCGGCTCACAGGTCAAGGTCGTGGGCTGGTACGACAACGAGTGGGGCTATGCCCAGCGGACAGTGGACCTCGTGGAGCGGCTCTCGAACGAGTCCGCGTAGCGTGCATGTCATCGCCCCGTCGCCTGCCTTTGGGTCCCCGTGAGGGACCGTGGAGTGGGACGGCATCATTCGTTCTATTGCTCAATTCCCTCGTCCCATGCAAAAAATGACCCTCGACGACATCGACGTTCGCGGCAAGCACGTCCTGATCCGCGTCGACTTCAATGTTCCTCTCGAGACCCTCGAGGACGAAAGCCCGGCCGTGGCGGACGACACCCGCATCCGGGCCGCCCTCCCGACCATTCGTCACGTCCTCGACAATGACGGCAAGGCCATACTCATTAGCCACCTGGGACGTCCTGGGGGGCAGCCCGATCCGGATCTAAGCCTCGCCTGCGTGGCCGACCACCTTGGCACTCTGGTCGAGGAGCAGGTCCGATTCTCCAGCAATACAGTGGGCGATACCGTTGAGGAGATCATTGACGGCATGAGTGAGGGAAGCGTCATCTTGCTGGAGAACACGCGCTTTGACGCCGGGGAAAAGGCCAATGACGAGGCCTTCGCGGAGGCCCTGGCCAGCTTGGCCGACGTCTACGTCAACGATGCCTTCGGGGCGGCGCACCGCGCTCACGCATCTACGGCCGGTGTGGCCGAGTTCGTGGACGTGGCCGTCATGGGACGCCTGATGGAAAAGGAGATCGAGGCGCTCACCCGCGTCCGCGACCACCCCGAGCACCCGATGGTCGCCATCCTCGGGGGCTCGAAGGTGTCCGACAAGCTCGGCACGATCGAGGCGCTTTCCAAGACGGCGGACCACCTGCTCATCGGCGGGGCCATGAGCTACACCTTCCTCAAGGTGCTTGGCCACGAGGTGGGCACGTCCCGCATCGAGGCCGATCGGTTGGAGACGGCCGAGTCGCTCTACGAGGCGGCAGAGGACACCCTTCTGCTCCCGAGCGATCACGTCGTGGCCGAGGCGGCCAAGGCAGACGCGGAGGCCTCCGTTGTTGACGAGATTCCCGAGGGGCACATGGGGCTCGACATCGGCCGCGCCACGATCGAGACGTACCGGGATCACATTCTCGACGCCGCTACGGTCGTATGGAACGGGCCGATGGGCGTGTTCGAGATCGAACAGTTCGCGGAGGGAACGATGGCCATTGCGGAGGCGGTGGCCGACGCGACCGACGACGGGGCCTTCTCGGTCGTCGGCGGGGGCGACTCGGTGTCGGCCCTCGGAAAATCCGGGTGTACCGACCGCATCAGCCACGTCTCCACCGGTGGAGGGGCTCTGCTCACGTTCCTCGAAGGCGCTCCCCTCCCCGGTATTGACGCCCTCACGGACGCATAATCCTTGCCGATTTGGTTCTCCAAGATCCTTTTGCATGGGGCCCCTCTCCACTATTTTGCTTGACCTCCCTCTCGGCCTGCAACTCAGTGCTCCGCAGGGCTGGCTCGAATCGTTCAGTCTGCGAGTCCTCCTCCTCGGCGCGGTGCGGATCGTCGTCATCCTTGGGCTCGCCGCGCTCATCCTTGCGCTGGTGCGACGCGGCACGGACCGGTGGATCGATCGGGTTCAAGACCTTCCCCCCTCCGATCCTAAGCGCCAACGCGCCGTCACGCTCGGCAACCTGCTTCGCTCCATCGCGGGCTATGCCGTGTGGGCGATCGCGGGCATCATGGTCCTCAGCGAAGTGGGGCTCGACATCGGCGCCCTGATCGCCACCGCCGGCATCGCGG
>CAZMDV010000022.1:0-16093 GCA_964564875.1 uncultured Salinivenus sp. | reverse complement strand
ACGAAGAGCCCGAGAACGAAGAGGGGACGTAGCAGTCGGTGCCCCCTTGGGACTTAAGGCCGCAACATTGGGAAAACGTGGGGCGTCGTGAGCCAATCACGACGCCCCTTTTCTATTTGTGACCCGCGTTGTCTCTATGGGCGTCAGCCGACGCGGGAAACTTGTGGAACGTCACGGATTTAAAGCCAGCGCGCTCAAAAAATTATAGATGCGACGGGCCTTCCTCCATGATTCAAGCGTCTGCCGTTCCGCGGATGACCGAGATCGACATTGAGCCGAAGTACCAGGAGAAGCTGGAGGAGCTTCTATCGCAGTGCCGGACCCATCTTCCGACCGTCGAGGAAGACATGATTCGCCGAGCTTTCCGGCTCAGCTACTGGGCCCACCGCAACGACTGGCGTGAGTCGGGGGATAGGTACATCAGCCACCCGCTCCACGTGGCGACCATCGTGGCACGGGACATCGGCCTCGACGATACGAGCGTGGCGGCGGCCCTCCTGCACGACGTGGTCGAGGACACGGAGCTCTCCCTGGAGCTGATCCGGAATGAGTTTGGGGACACGATGGCCACCATCATTGACGGCCTCACCAAGATTGAAGGGGTCTTCAGCAGTCAAGAGCTCGGTCAGGCCGAGAACGTCCGCAAGCTGATGCTCTCGACGGCTTCGGACCTCCGGGTCATCCTGGTGAAGTTCGCGGATCGGCTCCACAACATGCGCACCATCGAGGCGCTCCCCAAGAAAAAGCAGCTCCAGAAGGCCAGCGAGACCCAGGAGCTTTTCGCCCCGCTCGCCCATCGCTTCGGCCTCTTCACGATCAAGAGCGAGCTAGAGGATCTCTCCTTCAAGATCCTCGATCCCGACGCCTACCATCACATCGTGGACCGCCTGGAGGAGATGGCCGAGAAGCGGGACGCCTACATCGCCGAATTTGTTGAGCCACTTGCGGGGCGCCTAGCCGAGGAGGGATTTGAGTTCGAAATCAACGGGCGGGTAAAAAATGTCTACTCCATTCATCGTAAGATGGAGCGGAAGAATAAGCCGATCGACGAGATCTACGACATCTTCGCGATCCGGGTGATCCTACAGAGCGAGGCCGAGCACGGGAAGGAGGACTGCTGGCGCGTCTACTCGCTCGTGACCGATCTGTACAAGCCCCTGCCCGAGCGCTTCCGCGATTTCATTTCCGTGCCGAAGTCCAACGGCTATCAGAGTCTGCACACCACCGTGTTTGGGCCGGAGGGCCGTCGGGTGGAGGTGCAAATTCGGACCCAGGAGATGCACGAGGTTGCCGAGCGGGGCGTGGCCGCACACTGGAAGTATAAAGAGGGCACCGAGAATGTCGACGAGGAAATGGAGCGCTTCTTGGAGTGGGTGCGGGACCTGCTCGAAAATCCGGAGCCCGAGGAGGCGACGGAATTCGTTAAGGAGTTCCGGCTCAATCTCTACGACGAGGAGATCTACGTCTTCACTCCTCAGGGCGACCTGCTGACGCTGCCGCAGGGGGCCACGCCGGTCGACTTTGCGTTCAAAGTGCACACCGAGGTGGGCATGCAGTGCATCGGGGCCAAGGTCAACGGCAAGATGGTGCCCCTCTCGCAGGAACTGGAGAGTGGGGATCAGGTCGAGATTATCACCTCCGAGAAACAGAATCCCAGTCCGGACTGGATCAACTTCGTCGTCACCCACAAAGCCCGCAGCCGGATCCGAAAGTGGACGAATGAGGAGCGGCGCAAGGCCGTTGAGCTGGGCAAGGAGATCTGGAGCAAGTCGAAGGACCAGGCGGATCTTGAGATTAGCGATCAGGACCTGCAGGGGGTGGCCCACGAACTTAAGTTCCCCGACCTTCAGCAGTTGTTCTATGAGATTGGAAAGGGGCTCTACGATCCCGACGAGCTGGTCGATTACATCAAGGGCAATAAGAAGGGCGACGACGAATCGGGCGAGCAGCAGGAGGCCGATGAGGAATCGCTCCGGGAGCAGTACGAGCAGTTTCTCGACGTGGCGCAGAAAACGGAGACGCAAGCCCTCGTCATTGATGGAGAAGTGCAGGAGGACCTGGCGGTCAACTATGCGTCGTGCTGCAATCCCATTCCCGGCGACGAGGTGTTTGGGTTCGTCAGCAAGACGGGCACCGTCAACATTCACCGTTCGAACTGCCGAAACGCGTCGGACCTCCTCGTCAATCAGGCCGACCGCATCCTCGACGTCGACTGGAGCCACCAAAAAGATGTCCAGTTCGTCGCGCCGCTGCGCCTGATTGGGGAGGATCGGGTGGGGATGGTCAACGACATTACGACCGTGATCTCGAAAAACCTGAAAACGAACATCCGGTCTCTGACGATCGACACGGAGGATGGCATCTTTTCCGGAACCATCATGCTCCACGTCTCTGATTTGGAGCACCTGCAGCGTCTCATCGAGCGCCTGAAGCGTGTCGATGGTATTCAGGGCGTGTATCGCTTTAAGGAGTGACCGTTGGTTCGCACCTTCTCGCCCCTCGGGCTTTTCCTCATAAGCATCCCGTTCTACCCCCATGACTGACCGACTCGAAACCGCAACGAAAGAAGACCTGGCCCGCCGCGTGGCCGATATGCAAGACTGCCCGCTCTACAAAGCAAAGGAGCAGGTCCGCTCCGTGCTCACGGCCCTGGGGGACCTTATGATTGAGGCGGATCCGGAGCGGCGGATTGAGCTCCGGAACTTTGGGGTCTTCGAGGTGAAGAAGACGAAGGCCAAGCCTTCGGCCCGCAATCCGCAGACCAACGAACCCGTGTTCGTCCCCAGCCGACGCAAGACCCTCTTTCGGCCCGGTAAGCGCATCCAGGAGGTGCTGAAAACACCCCTTCGCGAGCTCGGATACGAGGTGCCCGATGGCAGCGCGGACCGGCCGGAGGATGAGCCAGCGGACGAGTAGATCCTGACGCCCCTTGCCCGAACGAGGGGCGACGCGCCGGGGCCCTCTCCCGGTCAACCGTCTGTCATCGGAGGAATACAGTGAACCAGCTCCAATCACAGTCGCGCATCGTCGGGGTGGACGTGGGTACTAAGCGCGTCGGGGTGGCGGTGGCCGATCCTCTTCACCTGTTTGCCCAGACGCACGGCACCTACTCGCCCGACGAAGCCCTCGATGTCCTCCGGGACATCCACGACGAGGAGGGCATCGAGGAGGTCGTGGTGGGCTGGCCGCTCACGGAAGACGGAGCCGCGGAGGACGCCACGGAGATGGTGGAGTCGTACGTGGATCGCATCCGTGACATGCTCGGAGCGGTGGAGGTGGTGCGGGAGGACGAGCGATACACCTCCGAGATCGCGAAGGACCTGCTCCGGCGCGCCGGCGTGAGTCAGCCGGGCCGGTACGACAAAGGGCGGGTGGATGCGGCCGCCGCGGCAGTGATCCTCCAGGGCTACCTAGACCGTCGAGGGTAGAGAACCGAGACTCAGCGGATCATCGCTTATTCATCATCCTCGAGCTCATCCAAGATGCGGTGGGCAATGGTGCGGTTCAGGTCCGGCGCGTTGCCCCACGCCCGATTATTCGCCACTACGTTGAGCGTCGCGTTCTGCGCCTCCGCCCGGAACGCGAGGGCCGTGGTGTCAAGCACCATGTCGTGCGCCTGCTCGGTCTCGCTCAGTTTGGAGACCGGCTCCTCAAAGGGATGGGCCGTCGCGTAGGCCTCCGCGTACTTCATGTCGCGCGGGGTGAGCAGGCGGGTGACCACCTGCCCGTCCGCTGCGGTGAGGCGTTCGCCCGTTAGGGCCCACTGGCGCCGAATGGGGGGAAGCCAGGTCCAATGGCTGAAGACGTGACCCAGCCCCCGCGCCGTGAGCCAGTCGAAATAGGGTCCCTTCAGGAGATGCTCCGACCGGAGCTCGATGTGGGCCTGTGGCACGTCGGGAAGGACCCCAAAAAAGTCGTCGAGCTGGTCGACGTTTTCTTCGGGCGAGGGACTGTCGGCCACGCGCTGGTACTCCTGCTGAAAGATGACCCCGTCGAGCCGGTCGCCCAGAATGTCGAGGGCTGGCTCGTGGAAGGTCTCTACGTAGCTCGTCGCGTTCAAGAAGCTCGGATTATCGACGAACTGTCCGTCTCGGCGGAGACTACGGGCAAAGAACTTTTGGGGAGCTTTGAGGAGAAACGATGCGTCCTCAGGGGCGTGGTCGGCGTAGTTGGAGAGAACGTGGTAGTTGGAGCCCGGCTCGTCGCCCTCCTCCAGGAGCGGGCGGTAGAAGGTGAAGTCGATCTCCAACACCTCGAAGTGCTCGAAGTAGTCGCGCACCGACTCGATGGGCACCCGGCGTTCCGTAAACGTCTCCCCGCCCATCTTCCGGGAGCGAGTCGACACGCGGTCGGCGTACCGCTCGGGCGGATAGATCTGGCCGATCCACCCACCGTACCGGTCGCTGGCGGTGCCGAAGCGGACGTGCGGGTGCACGTCTCGAAAGTCGTACGCGTCGACGGCGGTGCGGCGGTCCTGAACGGTGGTGGAAGCCATCGGTCGAGGGGAGGTTGGAGGGAAAGACGTGGGGGAATCAACGGTCTATGTTAGAGAGGCGTCCCACCAGGACGCCCGTACAGAGGTGAGTGATCTACACATGGTAGATTTCGACATCGGTCTCTGGGGATGGCATCGGTTCGTCTCTCAGGATCGATATATCGCCGAGGCGCGGGCTTCAGGCGACATGGCAGCCCGGAGTTTTCCGTAGGTCGTTTGCAGGTCTTCGGGAAGCACCTTCGTCTCCGCCGTGGTGGGCATAAAGTTGGTGTCGCCGTCCCACCGCGGTAGGACGTGCACGTGAAGGTGCTCGGGAACGCCAGCCCCGGCCGTCCGCCCCAAATTCATCCCGACGTTGAAGCCGTCGGGGGAGAGGGCCTCCCGGAGCCATCCCATGCATCGGTCGATGGCCGACGCAATCGCCTGCTGCTCAACCGTCGACAGGGCATCGTACTGCACCACCTCCCGATAGGGGAGGATCAGCAAATGGCCACTGTTGTAGGGATGCCGGTTCATAATGACAAATACCTGCTCGCCCCGCCACAAGATCAGGTTCTCCTCGTCTGTCTCCTCGTTCAGCAGATGTGTGAACAGGGACTCGTCCTCATCGAGGTCCCGTTCTTTGGCCTCGGACACGTAGGCTGAGCGCCAGGGACTCCACATGCGTTCCATCAGCCGATAGGAATCATTGAGCAATGGCGGTCGAAGCTTATGAACTCGAACGGACCGATGCAGTTCGACGCCTTCCGGCAATGTTTGCGAGTTTTCCCGAACGAGTCGGGAGCGGTCGAGACCTGAAGGTGCAGTGCTGATTTATGCTCAACGAACCGGTATACGCCGATCTCCACACCCACACCCACTGCTCTGATGGGGGGCTTGCACCTGAGGCGCTGGTGGAGCGGGCGGCGGACCGCGGCCTACAGGTGCTTTCCGTAACGGATCACGACACGACCAATGGCCTTGAGGCGGCCCGCGCCGCGGCCCGAAGCCACGGCATTCGACTGGTGAGCGGCGTGGAGCTCAGCGTCGAGGTTGACAGTCACTCGGTGCACCTTCTGGGCTACGGGTTCGTCCCGGGGCATCCGGCCCTCACCGACTATCTCTCGGCCTTCTCGCGCCGGCGACAAGAGCGCCTCGACCGAATGATTCGGCGGCTTTCGGAGGTCGGCGTCGAGGTGTCCCCCCAAGTCATCGAGCGGCACGTAGCGGCGAGTGTGGCGCCCGGACGTCCTCACCTTGCGCGGGCGCTGGTGGATGAAGGGCACACCGAGAGTTACCGAGCCGCGTTCGAGCAGTATCTGGGAGCGGATCAGTCCGCATACGTGCCAGCCCCCACCCGGCCCGCGACGGAAGCGATCGACGCCCTCCACGCCGCCGGGGGCGTGGCGGTGCTCGCCCACCCCGGACAGTGGATCCCGGGCTCTGTGCTCATGGCGCTGCGAGAGCACGGCCTGGACGGCATTGAGTGCCACTTCCCGAGTCACCCCGACTACCTTGTCGACTACTACCAAAACCTCTGCCGCTCGCACGATCTGCTCGCGACGGGCGGATCGGATTATCATTGCGGCTCGAGCCCAGAGGAATCGGACCTCTCCGCCGTCGGCCTGACGAAATCACAGTGGGAACGATTCCGGGACGCCGCCCTGTAACAGCGGCGTCAATACACTTTGCATTCCGTGATCGTCTCTGCCCCGATGCCCACCTATCTCGAAGGAGATCTCGCCGTTGATGGCCACCGCTTTGCCATCGTCGTCGGCCGCTTCAACGAGCGCATCACTGAAGACCTGCTCGACGGCGCGCTCGACACACTGGAGCGTCACGGGGCGGACCTGGACGCGGTGACTGTGGCCCACGTGCCGGGTTCCTGGGAGATTCCCGTCGCGGCCCAAAAGTTTGCTCGTTCTGGCGACTACGACGCGGTAATCTGCATCGGCACCGTCATTCGCGGCGAGACACCCCACTTCGAGTACGTCTGCTCCGGCGCCACGAGCGGCACGATGCAGGCGTCGCTCGATACGGAGGTGCCGGTTCTCTTCGGCATCCTCACCACCGATACCGTCGATCAGGCCATCGCACGCGCCGGGTCTAAGGCCGGCAATAAGGGCCGCGAGGCCGCAGAAGCCGCCATTGAGATGGCCACCCTGATGCCGCGGATTGATGGTACGTAGCGTGGTGCGCTGTCGATCGGTATTTTTCCGAGGGTGCTGCTCTTTTCTTCTGAATGCGTATTGCGTAGTACGGGAGCCGTATGCAGCGGATGGGGAAAACGCAATACGAATACGCACCGTGCCCAGCGCGAGACGCTCCGCTCCACTGAAAGCACTACGGACGGCAGTGTGGTAGGCACGAGGGAAGCCGGAAGGGGTCCACGGAAAGTTCATGGGGGGAGCGGCCTTAGATCCGGCCCTCCACGAAACGTATCGGCGCGAATGTGCGTCCGTAAAGGTGCTGTGTCCTCGGGGCCTGTTGCCCCAACATGGTGGGTGTAGCTCAGTTGGTTAGAGCGCCAGGTTGTGGTCCTGGAGGGCGTGGGTTCAAATCCCACCACTCACCCTGCCTAGGTTCCCGGTCCGGTGATGGACCGGGATCCATTTTTATGCCGCGTTCGTCTAGCCTGGTCTAGGACGCCGGCCTTTCACGCCGGTAGCACGGGTTCGAATCCCGTACGCGGTACTTTTTCTGCTCCTCAAGGCTTCGGAAGGATTGCCTTCCGAAGCCTTTTCTGCTTGGGCTGTCTTCGGTCCTTACGCCGGGGCCAGCGCCTGTTCGGCGACCGCCGCAAACAGCGCGTCGTAGTCTTCCGCGTGGGCCCGCCAGTCGAGGGGCTCCGGCATCTGACGCAGTGTGTCGGGCGGGAGGGGGCGCTCCTCGCGCTCCAGGATGGACCGCAGCACCTCGAAAAGGTGGTCCTCATCGTCGTAGAGCACCGGGGCGTGGAGCAGGGGCCGGTGGTGGGTCTCCGGGATGAGCTCGGGGTAGCTGAGCCGATTTGGCAGGACCGGGTGGCATCCACAGTAGATGGCCTCCTGGACGGCGACGCCGAAAAACTCGTGCCGGGCTGTAGAGACCACCACGTCGGCCCGGTGCAGCAGGCGGCTGTACTCGTCGAAATCCTCGACGTAGCCGTAGTGGAGAATGCGCTCGGCGTAGCGCTCGAACGCCTCCTCGAACTCCTCGGGCTGCTCGTGGAAGTGCTTGCCGGCCAGGATGAGCTGAAACGGCACGCCGGCATCGTCGAGCCGGTTCATCATCCGGAAGAAGGCCGATGGATTCTTGTCGTACTCCCACTGTTGATTCCAGAGCACGATCAGCGGGGCCGTGCCGCGCGGTGTGCGCTTCGTGCGTGTGCCCGCATGCTGGTCGTGTCGCCGCAGGTCAATGCCAGGGTGGAGCACCGTGCTCTTATCGCCGATGTCGCGCACGGTGTGCATGTTCGTAAAGTCGGGGAAGTCGCGGAGAAGCTGAGGCAGCGCCTCGGTAAATTCGTCAAGGTGCGACTGCGTATTGAAAACGACCCGGTCGGCCGCGAGGGCCGACAGGTAGTTCGTGATGGCATAGGCCCGTTCCCGCTGCTCGCCGGGCGGCAGGGGGTAGGTGAGCTGATTCTCGTGGAAGTAAGCGACGACCGGCACGTCGTCGAGGCAGGGCCGAGACAGCGACAGGACGGCGGGGACATTCACCATGTCCGTGGCGAAAACCAGATCGGGCCGGAAACCCTCATCCACGGCCGAGCGCACCTTCTGGGCCAGCGTCACGCCCCCGCCTTCCATCCGCCATCGCCAGAAGCGGCCCGGCATCGTGACGGTGCGGATCTGGTGCGCGCTGTGGGTGGCGAGCCCGTCTAAGAACCGACGGCGAGACCCGCTGTGCCAGGGTTCGAGGGCAACTATGTTCATCGGACGGGCAAGCAACAATGCGATGCGGAGACGAGACGGGCCGGATCCGTCGTTACTGGTCGTCGAGTCGTTCCCGAAGAGCCTCGTCCTCCGCGGCGGTAGCCGGGCGGACGATGGACACGGACCGCTTCCGGAGGGCCTCGCGGAGCTTAGGATCCCGAACCTCGTTCGGCGTAATGAGCGCCTCCTCCCCAGACTCGAGGCAAAGCAGCCGTGAGGACATAGACATCCGTACAGGATCGGCCCCGCTATTCTTGATGAGCATGCCGCGTCGATTCCGGTCGGGCATAGGGGCTGCACGTCCGTCGTGAGCAGGTGTGTCCGGGGCGTCTCTGCATGGCCGTTCGCGGTCGGCAGGACGCCGCACCCTCTTCATGTTGATTCCACACCGGAAAATGTATACACTGCCTCGTAGTGTTGCATCACGGACACGGCATTTTATCGAAAATCTGTCCTCTTTGCCCCTCAGGTCGACGACTCGACGGCCCGATCCCCCATGTCTCCGAGTCTGCGCACCATGACGTCGGCGGTCGCCCACGTGGCCCGCACCCTGGGACGCGGCCTGCTCGATGTCCTCTATCCGCCCCGCTGTCTCAACTGTGGGGCCCGCCCCGAGTCGCCCCAGCTCCCTCTCTGTCCGCAGTGCCTCCAATCGCTCGAACGAGCGCCGGACATGGGCGTGGCGGCCCGGCTCGATCGCCTTCCGGTGGGGGATGGCGTCTTTGGGCGGGCCATGGCCCTGTGGGTGTTTGACAAGGAAGGTCCCCTGCAGGCCGTTCAGCACGCACTGAAGTACAACAACCGTCCACGCTACGGCCTCCCCCTTGGACGCCTCATGGGAGAAGCCTTTTCGGAGGAGCATCCGTCGCCCGACGGCGTGGTGCCGGTGCCCCTCCACCAGACGCGCCGGCTGGAGCGGGGCTACAACCAGAGCCTCATGCTCGCGGAGGGCGCGGCCGACGCACTGGACTGTCCCTGTCGGCCCGATCTCCTGACCCGGCCGCATCCCACCCGCTCGCAAACCGGGCTGTCCCGAGAGGAGCGCTGGCGCAACGTGCGGGACTCGTTCGCGGCGGATCCGGACTGTGCCGGCGGGCGGTGGCTGCTGGTGGACGACGTGCTCACCACGGGATCGACGGCCGTGGCGGCGGGCCAGACCCTCGCGGACGCCGGGGCCGATGCCCTCTTCCTCATGACTCTCGGCCTCGCGCGGCAATAGTCAGTTTCGAATTGCAAGTTCCGAGTTTCGTATCATGAAATATACTCTGCCTCGATTCGAAATTCGGCGCTTGCAATTCGTCATTTGAGCTTATCGGCGTGTTTTTGCCGGAGCTTAGACACCTTCGGCGAGATGACGGCTTGGCAGTATGGCTGGGACGTGTTCCGCTCGTAGTAATTCTGATGCTTCTCCTCGGCGGGGTAGAAGGTGTCCAGGGGCTCGACCTCCGTCACAATCGGGTCGCCAAACACGCCGTTGGCCTCAAGCTCCTCAATCAGCGTCTGGGCGACCTCCTTCTGGTCCGCGTCGTGGTGCAGGATGATGGACCGGTACTGCGGGCCGACGTCGGCTCCTTCTCGGTCTTTCGTCGTCGGGTTGTGGATGGTGAAGAAGATTTCCAGGAGGTCGCGATAGCCGATCACTGAGGGGTCGTAGGTGAGCTCAACGACTTCGGCGTGGCCGGTGGTGCCACCGCAGACCTGTCGGTACGAGGGGTTCGGGGTTTGGCCGCCAGCGTAGCCGGAAACGACCTCCCTCACCCCGTCTACTTCCTCGTAAACGGCTTCCAGGCACCAAAAACAGCCACCGCCGAGGGTCGCTTTCTGTAGGTTCGACACGGATTGAAAATGCTATTTTGAGAAGCATAGCGGAATTCTATCAAACGAGCAGCGTGGGTGCCTGTTGCTACTCACCGTAGTGGAGGCCTCCCGAATGGCAACCTCGTTACGACCCTGGCGTCCAGATCCCCGGACGCCAGCCCTCTTCAGTGAGGATTCACCGACGACTAACACCAGCGGCGCGGGAAAAAGCCGTGAGTCTCATAAGTTAGGAAACCCGTTCAGGCTCAGCCGCACGCCGAAGCATTGCTCAGAAATCGCTTTCGATCCAAAATCAACAGTGCCACGGTCACGGCCTTTGACACCGTGAGACTTATTCCCATTCTTTCCCGAAACTGACATGCCACAATGGCCATCGAACGTACGCTTGCCATTCTCAAGCCCGACTGTACTCGGAAACGAAAGATCGGAGAGGTCCTCCGGCGCATTCAGGAGGCCGGATTTCAGATTCAGGCGATGAAGATGATCACCATGTCGAAGAGAGAGGCGGAGGGCTTCTACGCGGTCCATGAGGACAAGCCGTTCTTTGACGACCTTACCGACTTTATGTCGAGCGGTCCGTGCGTCCCGGTCGTGCTCGAGAAGGAAGACGCCATCGCGGACTTCCGGAACCTCATTGGGGCGACCGACCCTGACGAAGCCGAGGAGGGGACCATTCGGAGCGACTTTGCCGACTCCATCCAGGAAAATATCGTCCACGGGTCCGACTCCCCGTCCAACGGTCAAAAGGAAGCGGCTTACTTCTTCGCCGAGCATGAGATTATCGCCAATCAGTGAGCCGTCCCGCCTCTAGATACACGGTCGGCCCCGGAGTTCAAACGGGAAGGAGGGGAAGTCGTCTCCTTGCCCTCGGTCTCCTGATTGCGGTGCTGGCGGGGTGTGGCTCAACAGGCAGGGAGGAGGCTCGGCCGGTGCGACCTGGCGCCGAGGTCCTCGCCGGGAACGGGTTCGAGTCCCTGTCGGGGCAGCGCGTGGGGGTAATTGCCAACCACACGGCCCGGATTGACACGGCCCACCTCATCGACCGCCTCGCCGCGGCGCCGAACGTAAGGGTCGGAGCCATTTTTGCTCCGGAGCACGGCTTTCGGGGCACCGCTGGGGCCGGTGAGGCCATAGAGGACGGGCGGGATGCGCGGACCGGCGCGCCGGTCTACAGTCTCTACGACGACACCCGCCGGCCTACCCCGGACGAGCTGAAGGGCCTCGACGCCCTCGTCTTCGACGTGCAGGACGTGGGCGCGCGGTTCTACACCTACATTACCACCCTGGGCCTCGCCATGCAGTCCGCCGCCGAGGCCGAGGCGAAGTTCGTCGTGCTCGATCGCCCCAATCCTCTCGGGGGCACGTACATGTCCGGGTTCATCCTGGAGCCCGCTCATTCGTCGTTCGTCGGGCGCTACCCCATTCCGGTCAGCTACGGGATGACGATTGGCGAGCTCGCCCGTCACATTCAGGACGAGCGCCTGTTGCCGGGCGTCGCGCCGCTTGACCTGTCAGTGGTTCCGGTGGAGGGCTGGACGCGAGAGATGCAGTGGCCGGATACGGGACTGGAGTGGACGCCGCCGAGCCCCAACCTGCCCACCTGGGAGACGGCCCTTCTCTACCCCGGGATGTGCTTTTTCGAGGGAGTGCGGGTAAGTGAAGGGCGCGGGACGCCCCGGCCGTTCCTCCAAATTGGTGCACCGTGGTCGCCCGAGGCCGCACAGCGGGTGGTCGATACGCTTCGGGCCTCCGACCTGTCGGGCATCGAGGTGGACACCACGTCGTTCACACCACAGCCACTGCCCCGGGCGGCGCCTTCCCCTCGATTCGAGGGCCAGCAGGTGCACGGCTTCGAACTGAACGTCACGAATCGCCGCGCCGTGGCGTCCCTCGAGGTGGGCATTCACGCACTCCACGCCATGTATCAGCAGGCGAGGGCCCGGGGCGACACGAACTTCGTCAGTCGGCCCCAGCACCTGACGCGACTCGCGGGCACCGATCGGCTTCTGCGGCTCCTGCGCGAGGAGGTGCCGCCCGACTCGATCATCGCGGCCTGGGAGGAGGAGGTGGGTGCCTTCCGGGAACGGCGCTCGTCCTCCCTGCTGTACTGAGCCACTCCTTCAGGTGAGCTTTTGTCCGTAGGGAGGTGCGATATACGGAGTAAAGAATGCACAACACGGAACACGCCCCCTTCTACACGGGCGTTCCTGGGTGGCTAGCCCTCGTCGGCGCTGGATTCCTCTCCGCTCGGGGACAACAGGAGCGCGTAGATAATCTCCGCGTATCCCCCCACGATCAGGATCGGGGAGACGTAAAGCGAGACGAACCCTTGATACGTGTTCTCGATGTACATGGCTGCGAAGCCGACCACGATGAGGGCCACCCCGACGAGGAGAAAAAGGTAGTTTCGGTTTTCGAAGACGAGGGTCCTGGACTGGCCTCGGCGCTTGGAGGGCTTGGACATACGTCGAGTGGAAAACGTCTGGGATGTTCAGCGCGGGCCAGCTCGGCGGCAGAAGACGAGCGGCCCATCGGAGAGAAAAGAGCGTGCTTCATTAAGGACGTTCGGGAAACCAAGGGCATTCGGGGAAGGTTCCAGCCGCCGTCGTCCATTGCATCGTTGCCTGGGTTCCGTAATGCATCGCCAATACGCTTTCGCACTCGGTCTTTTGCTTCTGATCGGAGCAGGTTCTCCCGAGGCCGCCGCGCAGTCGCTAAGCACCCGGATCGAGTCTCTCCTCCAACAGCGCCAGGCGGGCCACGCCTTTTGGGGCATCAGCATTTACGACCTCGACCGAGACAGCCTTCTGTATAGCCGGAATGCCGACCACGGCTTTCTGCCCGCCTCCAACCAGAAGCTCTTCACCACGGCCGCCGCGCTCGACCTTCTGGGCAGCACCTACCGGTACGAGACGACGCTGACCTTCGACGGAACGACGACAGACTCTGTGATGCAGGGGAACCTTCGGCTCGAGGGATCGGGGGATCCCACTTTCGGGAGCACGGCTCTTCGGCGCACGGATCCTCTGCGCAAATGGGCCGAGCGGCTCGCCGAAATGGGGGTCCGCCGCATCGAAGGACGTCTGATTGGCGACGACAACGTGTTTCGGGAAGGGTCCTACCCGGATGGCTGGAACGTGAACTATTTGACTCGGGAGAAGGGGGAGCAATTGGGCGTTCGGGCCGGGGGGGTCAGTTATCGGGACAACTCGGTGCCGGTTTCGGTGCGGGCCACTCGACCGGGCGTGGCCCCCGAGGTGCACATCCGACCCGAAGGGGCGGTGGCATACGAGAATCAGGCCGTCACCAGTGAGCGGTGGCGCGGGAGCACGCTCCTGATCAACCGGACTTTCTCGACGAACAAGCTCGTGCTGACCGGATCGGTAGCCCGATCCTACGAAGGCATCCGCAACGTGCCGGTAAGCGATCCGACTGCTTTTGCGCTGCGGGTGTTTCGGAAGCGGCTCCAGGAGGCAGGAATTGAGACGGACCTTGAGCTTCAAGACGTGGATGAACTCGACACGCCTCCCAGGGACGGAGACCTGCTCTTCGTGAAGCTGTCTCCTCCGTTGTCCGAGGTCGTACGCGTTATCAACAAGCGCAGCAACAATTTCTACGCGGAGCAGGTCTTCCGCACGTACGGGTGGGGCGGATCCACGAGAGGGGGCACCCGGCGTACCGAAACGTTTCTGCGGCGGGTCGGCATCGACACGCGTGCGCTGAATATCAAGGACGGCTCGGGGCTGTCCCGAAAGAATCTCGTCACGCCCCGGGCGGTGCGGGCCCTTCTGGCTTTCATGAACGAGCATCCGGAGCGCGAGGCCTTCCTGTCTTCACTGGCGCGAGGCGGGGAGCGCAACACGACCCTCAGCGCGCGCCTGTCCCAGACGGCCGTGTGGGCCAAAACGGGGTCTTTGTCCTTCGTCCGTGCCCTGAGCGGGTACGTCGAGCGGCCCGACGGCACGCGTGTAGCCTTCGCCCTGTTTGCCAACAACTACACCGGCCCGTCCTACCAGATCACCCGCACGATGGACGAGATCGTTCGGCTAGTGACCTCCCTTCCGTCATGAGGATCCCGTCCGGGGACCGCACCGGACCCTGCGTCTCCGTTCCGTAGCGTACCTACCACATGTCGCGCTCCACCCGTCGACTCCTCGCTGCCGTGGCCGCATTCGGGCTGCAGTGGCTCATCGTAGGTCGGCTTCGCATCTACGGCGCCTATCCAGACGCCGTGCTCCTCTTTCTTGGCTGGTACGCCCTCCGAGAGGGCCGCCGGCGGGGCGTGCTGACAGGAGCGGGCCTGGGATTGGCCATGGACGTGGTCTACGGGACGTGGGGCATCCACATGTTCGTCAAAACCCTGATCGGCTTTCTTGTGGGCCGCTTTGCCGTCGAGGAGTACACGTCCCTCATCATTCGGCCCCGCCAGGCGCTGCTCGGAAGCCTGGTGCTCGCCCTTCTCCACAACGGGCTCCTCGTCGCACTCGTCGCACTGCAGACCCAGGCCACGACCAGCTTCCTCCTGTACGGCCTGTGGTTGGGCTCCGCCTTCTACACGGCCGTCGTGGGGGGAATCATGGCGTTGTTCGCGCAGTAATCGCCGCCCGTGTCGCTGGGAGGCAAGACGTTGAATGTCCTAGGCCTTCGAGAAAAGCGACTATCTTCGGCCTGCCGGCTTCGGTTTAGGTTCGAGCCGATGCGATGTATTCAAAACGGTATTACAAACAGCGCGGCGCGCACCTAAGCTGCAATCTCATCTCCTCCGGCGCACCAGTGTCTTGGGGGGTCAGGCGACCGTCACATCCAGCAGGTCGTCGAAGGCCGACAGCACGCGCTGGCGCACAGGCGACCGCTCCTCCATGGCTACCAGCGGCAGGCGCACGTGCGGCTCCATCCAACCCAGCGCGGCACAGATGTCTTTGATGGGAATGGGATTGGTCTCCAGGAAGCAGGCCCGCATGGCGGGCAGGAGGCTAGCATGCCGCTTGCGGGCCGTCTCATAGTCGCCGTCGAGCGCGGCCTCCACGAGCTCGCAGAAGGGGGCCGGCAGGGCGTTGCTGATGACGGATACGGCCCCGTCGCCCCCCATGGCGATGAGCGGGAGGGTCATCTCGTCGTCCCCCGAGTAGACCCCAAACCCGTCCGGCCGGTGGACAAGAAGGTCATTGATCTGGTCCACCTCCCCCGACGCTTCCTTGATCCCGACCACTTGCGGCACCTCCTCGGCGAGGTGCAGGGCAGTCTCGGGGGCGACGTTGAAGCTCGTGCGGCCGGGCACGTTGTAGAGAATGATGGGCGTGTCGGCGGCCTCAGCGATGGTCTCCACGTGGGCAGTGAAACCGGCCTGGGAGGGCTTGTTGTAGTAGGGCCCAACCACCAGCAGGCCGTCGGCCCCCACGTCTGCGGCTGCCTCCGAGAAGGCGACGCTCTCGTCGGTGTTGTTTGTGCCGGTGCCCACAATGACGGGAACCCGTCCGTCCGCCGTCTCCACGGCGGCGTCTACGAGTCGACGACGTTCCGCAGCCGTAACGGTCGGATTCTCGCCGGTTGTGCCCAGCACCACGAGGGCCGAGACGCCGTCCTCGATTTGGATCTCAATCAGGCGCCGGAAGGCGTCCTCGTCGATCGTGTCGTCGGCAGTAAAAGGCGTGACGAGGGCCGGCGCAACGCCGCGGAAGAGAAGGTTATGAGACATAGGAGTGTAGAGGTTATCGTCGGTGAGAAGACTTTGAGCGTTCAGAACCTGTTTTGCGAGTGCAGAAACCGTCCTGTGCAAGATCCACAAAGTCGCAGGCCGTAGACATCTCGCCAAACAGGTTCTCAGGTGGAGACGTCAGGCGTCGAGCCAGTCGTCTAGCACGTCGTCGAGCGTATAGAGGCCGGT
>CAZMDV010000021.1:8304-16179 GCA_964564875.1 uncultured Salinivenus sp. | reverse complement strand
TCAACCCTCCTTCAGCCATGTTTGGTACTGACCGATTCTGCTCCATTCATTGCGAAACAAGGGGATGTCGCTCCCGATCCGGGAACGAGCCAGGAACCCTCCGTCGCATCCGACGGCTGGGGACGGCGCGGTACTCGGGGTCCTGGTCTTTGGAGTTGGGGTCAAGGTCCACGGCGATTTCCCTCCGATGCGCGTGACCACCACATTCGGGGGGCGCTGCGCGTCAGGACGAGCCGTGCCGCCCGCCCCGGAACGCGCCCGGCGGCCCTCGGTCGTAGGTCTACAACTCCCGCTGGGGCTTCTCCAGGACAAACAACCCCTCGTCAGTGCCCGACACCGACGACGATCCCGTCGTCGAAGTATGGCTAGTTGCTCCACGATCCCGCGTGGGCAGTTGTGCTGGAGCAATAGGGCTTCGTGTCGAAGAACAGTACCGCACTATTTGAGTTTATGTTCAAGATCCGCCTCAAAACACGACTGAATGCCTTCTCTGCGCCGCTGGTCATATCGGTGGATGCCACCAGCGATAGACAAGACCCACATCGAACTACCTGAAATAGCGGAGTCGGCAGGCGCACGGCTCCATGACGACTCATGAATCGATGGAAGAATCGCACAACCGGGGAGTCCGGCCTGGTCTCCGTGGGAGTGGTTTCGGACACAGGGGTCGTCCGCGACGAAAATGAAGATGCATACGGACATTTTTCACCACAGGGAGAAAGCAGCCGACTGTTCATCGTTGCTGATGGAATGGGAGGGCACGTGCGCGGCCACGAGGCGAGTGCGACGACAGTGGCGGTGATGAAGGACACCTTCTTTGGCGAGCGCAGTGGTTCCGTTCTCGATCGGTTGCGGCGTTCGCTTCACCGCGCCAACAGCCGGGTGTACGTGGCGTCGGAGGCGAGCACAGATGCCGACACGATGGGGACGACCGCCACGGCGTTGGCACTGGTCGGGGGCAGAGCCTACATTGCCCACGTCGGAGACAGCCGGGCCTATCGCTACCGTTCGGGAAAAGGCCAACAGCTCACTCATGACCACACGGTGGTGCGGGAAATGCAACGTCGGGGCGTTCTCACCGAACGAGAAGCGCGCACCCATCCGCGACGGGGAATATTGACTCGGGCGGTGGGCGTGAACCCGACCGTCGAGGTGGATCTGATGGAGGTCGGGGCCCTGCAACCAGAGGATTACTTCTTGCTCTGCACAGACGGGCTCGACAAGCTTCCCCGAGCCGCACTTCGGGAGGTTGTGCTCAACAACCCTCCGCAGCCCGCCTGTGAGGAGCTCGTGCATCGGGCCAACGAGCGGGGCGGACAGGACAATGCCACGGCGCTGGTCGTTCGCATGGAGCCATCGTAGAAGGACCGACGCGCACTTTCTTGAACGCTTTCTTGGACGAAGCACGCTCGCTACGCGATGGAGAATTCGATAATTGGCACGGAAGTGGAAGGATACCGCATCCAGGAGCTGCTGGGGCGTGGGGGAATGGGGGTGGTGTACAAAGCCGAGGACATCGCGCTCTCCCGGGCCGTGGCCCTTAAGCGAATCGCTCCGTCCCTGGCCAACGACGAATCCTTTCTTCGGCGCTTTCGGTCGGAGGCCCGGGCGCTCGCCCGGATCGACAGCCCCTACATCGTGAGCGTGCACGCCCTTCGCCAAACCGAGATCGGGCTGCTGATCGTGATGGAGTACGTGGAGGGCGGCACCCTGGAAGATCTCATTTTAGAGGGGCCGATAGATTGGCAAGAGGCCCTGCCCCTTACGAAGCAAATGCTTGAAGCCCTGGGGCATGCGCACGGGGCTGAGGTCATCCATCGCGACGTCAAGCCGCAAAACGTCATGCTCAGTGTAGAGCAGAGGGTGAAGGTTACCGACTTCGGCCTGGCCAAAGTGCACCGCGGCGATTCGAGGGCGACAGTGACACAGGGGGTGCACGGGACGCTCAACTACATGTCCCCCGAGCAGGTGAAAGGGAGCGCCGACCTCGACCATCGCAGCGACCTCTACTCGCTGGGGATGACCGTCTACGAGATGCTGGCCGGCGAGCTGCCCTTCGACGAGGACAGCGACGAGTTTGCACAGATGCGTAGGATCGTGGAGGAAGAGCTGCCTCGCCCCGACGAGTTGAATCCAGAGGTGCCCGACGGGATCTCGACGCTGGTGATGAGGGCGCTGGAGAAGAATCCGGACGACCGGTTCCAGAGCGCAGAGGAGATGCGTGAAGCCTTCGAGGCCTTCGGAGAGAACCATCGGGAGCCTCCCGCTCGGGGGGCCTCCACTCCGGAGCCCCCCTCTTCGGACCTCCGAACGACGTCTCCCCAGGAGGAGACCTCTTCGGACGATGGAACCCGGTGGGCGATCGTCGCCGGACTGGCAGTCGTGGCTTTTCTGCTCGTGGGGATCATTCTTTGGCTGATTGCAGGAGAGGATGGCCCGTCGCCTTCCCGAACCCAGCTATCGGTGTCGAGCGAGCCGTCTGGGGCCCGCGTGATTCTGGATGGGGATCCGATCGGTACCACGCCCCTCTCGGACACGACGATCAAGGGAGACTTGGCGCGGATTCGGGTGCAGCGGGCGGGGTATGTGCCCACCGACACGCTGGCGCAGCTGGAGGATAGGCAGGCGGTTGATCTGACGCTACCTCTGTCCCGGATATCCACCTCTCTCAGCATCAAGACGGATCCTCCGGATGCGCAAGTGTCCATCGACGGAGAAGAGGTAGGATCCGCGCCCGTGACCCGCAGTGTGAAAAAAGATACCGTTCGGGTTCACGCGGAGAAACAGGGACGTTATCCCGTCGACACCACCGTGTCTCTCGCACAGACCAAGCAAGCCCAGCTCAGCCTCGAGTTGGAGCGACCTCCGCCCCCCCCCGATCCCGATCCCAAACCCACGGGAACATTCACCCTCGATGCCTCCCCCTCCGGCACGGTCTCCGTCGACGGCGAGTCCCATACGGCGGGACAGCCCATTCAGGTGACGGCCGGGGAGCCCCATCGGATCCGCATTGAGCATCCCTCCCGCGGCGCGTGCGACACAACCCTCGCCGTTGAAGCGGGCGGGGAGGAGACGCTCACGTGCCACTTTGAGCACGAGGTACGCGTGCTGACGGGACTCGACGAGCCGTGGGCAAACGTGTACATCGAAGGGGAGAACACGGGCCAGCAGACGCCCCACGACGTCTTCCTGACGACAGGGAGCACGTACGAGATTGGGGCCCGAATTCAAAGAGATCCGGATATTACGATCTCCGGAGGTACACATGAGGAGCGTGACAGAGCTGTAGAGCCGAGGCAATTTTCTGGGCAATCGACGACCCTCACGCTCCGGCCGAGTTTCGAGCAGCAGACACACGTGATTGACTTTCGGACCTCCGAATCCGAACCTTGAAAACGATCGCACCTCCTCTCAATTCTTCTCAAAGACAGAAAATGCGACGATGTTTGAAATTATCTACACCAGTCCATTACGTTGGTTCACATGCACTTTAATGGGCGCCGCTGTCGCGCTATTGATGGCTCCGTCCCTTCAGGCGCAGTCGACCACGTTCCAGAAGGCGATGGAGGCGTATGAGGCGTACGACTACGAGAAGGCGACCAACCTTTTTTCCGAGGTGGCCCACGATTCTTCGGTGGAGAAGGAGGACCGCCGGAAAGCACTGCAGTACCTCGGCCAGATTTACATTGGGGAAGACCGGCGAAAGGAGGCGCGCGAGGCCATCGAGCAATTGGTGAGCCTGGAACCGCCCCCCATCAAGCTCAACCCGAATCGGCAGCCTCCGCCCCTCATGAAGGTGTACTACCAGGTTCGCAGGCAGAACCGGGGTGACTATGGCGTCCGCAAGGAGGGCCCTGGACTGCAGACTCTCGCCATCATGGACTTTCGAAACTCCTCGGTGGACCAGCGGGAGCGTTTCGCCTCCCTCTCAAGTGGCTTCCCCTCCATGATGGTCAACTACCTGAACGGTGCGGTCGATCTGAAAGTGATCGAGCGGCAACGCGTGCAGTGGCTGCTCGACGAGATCGAGCTTCAGCGCAAGGGCGACGTGGTCGATCAGTCGACGGCCGTCCGCACCGGCAAGCTCCTGGGGGCCACCGCCGTGCTGTTTGGCAACTACATCGTCTTCGAGGATCAGATGCGAGTGAGCGCGCGGCTCGTAGAGGTGGAAACCGGTGAGATTTTGCTTGCGCGGAAGGTGAAGGGTGAGCCGGATGCGTTCTTCGATCTCGTCAAGGAACTGAGTCGAGACGTGACTCAGGCGGTGAACGTGAAAATGGAGGAGGATACGAAGACCGGCTCAACCACCGAGCTGCTCGACGCGCAGCTGGCGTACTCGGAGGGCCTGACCGCGATGGAGAATGAGAACTGGCAGGCGGCGCGCGAAAAGTTTGAAGAGGCTCTGGAGCACGACCCCAACTACGAACTGGCCCAGCAGCGCCTCGAAAGCCTAGAGACCATGGTTGCCTCGTCGGCGTCGAACGAAGAGCCCGGTGAATCGTCGGGAGCGAGGGAAGAGACTGGCGGCTTAAAGGAGCGCTGACCTGCTTGCGTGCGGACCCTGGAGATTCGTCCAAACAGTGTTTCCACACGGACCCGTCATCGACGTACGCCTCCAACACAGTGCTGCCAATGTCTCTTTGCACCCCGCTTCGATGCCTTCCCGCCCGATTGCTGCTGGCGGTCGCGGTCCTGACCGCAGGGACGATGGCCTGTGCTCCACAGGCCGGACTGCAAGAGGATCCGGAGGACTTCGAGGAAGAAGTGGCGCGCCTGCAGCGCAAAATCGCAGAAAACCCGAACAACACGGAGGCCCTCCGCGACCTGGGAGTCATTTACGTGCGCACCGGACGCGCGGCGAACGGACACAAGTATCTGCGGAAGGCCTTCTCGCAGGATCGGGACGACCCAGAGACCCTATTCTACCTCGGCATCGCCAGCGAACGGATTGGGAAAAAGCAAACGGCCCGGCGTCTGTACGAGCGCTACGAAGACGTTCCGGAAGACTCCCAGTTCCGCACGCTCCTTCGGGGCCGCTACGAAGCGCTTCTCCGCCAGTCGATCCGCCAGAAGATGGAGGAGCTGCGTGCCCGGGAGGATACCCTGGACACGTCTCCGAACGTCATGGCGGTGCTCCCGCTCATCTACCAAGGCGACGACGAACAGTACGCTCCCCTGAGCCGGGGACTGAGTGAAATGATCGCCGTCGACCTCGCGAACATCGACGAGCTTACGCTGGTGGAGCGCACCCGGCTGCAGGCCCTCCTCGACGAGCTTAAGCTGTCGCAGAGCGAGTACGTCGACCCGTCCACGGCACCTCGCGTGGGACAGCTGCTGGGTGCAGGGCGCCTGGTTGGGGGGGCATTCAACGTGCTTGATGGCGAGACGCTACGCACGGACGTTGCGCTCGCGGACCTGGACGAGATGGCGGGAGGTCCCAACCTAGAAACCCGCTCGGGGGCCTTGGAGGAGCTTTTTCAGTTGGAGCGGGAGATCGTCTTTGGGGTGATCGACCGGTTGGGGGTGGAGCTCTCCCCAAGAGAGCGGAAACAGATTGAACGCGTGCCGACCCGCAACCTGCAGGCATTCCTTGCTTACAGCCGAGGCCTCGAAGCAGAGGCACAGGGCAACTACGAGGCGGCTGCGCAGGCCTTTCAGCGAGCACACGAACTGGATCCTGACTTTTCTCGTGCGTCCGATCGACAGGAGGAAGCGGAGGGGCTGAGTGCCGCGGCAAGCATGGAGCAGGCGTTACTGGCAGCGCAACGACTTAAAGCCCCAGCTACCCGGGTTGACTTGATTCGGAATCGCCAGCAAATTTTATCCGAGACGATAGGCAGCGGTGAGCGGCAACCGGCCGCAGAGTCGGGGAGAGCAGTGCTCAAGGATCCGCCGACCCCGCCGGACGAGGGAGGGCAGTAACCAAGGATTACTCTATCTAAATCTTTGCTTTCTCCTCAATGCCTACCGCAAAAGCTCCCGCGACTGACGGCCTTCGCCGCACTAATCGCGGTTGAATAGTTACCAGGTTAAGATGAGTACAGCAAGGAACTGATGGGCCCTTCCCCAAGGAGACGTGGCAGCTTTTACGAAACCGTCTTTTTAGAGGATCGAGGCGAAAGGTGCGTTTCGAGCTTTCGATTCAGAGGAGGGGCCTGACAGCGTCAATCAGAGTTGACTTTAGCCACATTGTGAGGTCGTGCGGTATGGTGAAGAGGCACGGTAGCAATCGGATTTCACCTTTGAATCTCGACCTCAGACTTGCTACAGCCGCACACTCCTGCACTTCTGGTCAGGGAAGGAGGCTCTCCTTCTTCTCCTCTCTCGCTCTTCTTCCGACCAGCAAAGATGAAATGACACATGTGCTTTAATAGACGGAGTGATGGAGACGTCGCGTCTCCAGGGGCCGTGTCCTACGTATCCCTGTTAGGCATGACCGCGTTGTGCGTGTCCCTCACGTTCGCCATTCTCGTGGGGAGAACAAACTCGGCGTCTGCACAGCAAATTTCGAAGGATAAAATTGAGGAGATGGGGATTGAGGAGTACAAGCGGAGAGTTGATGCAGGGTTGATAGAAGGACCCGACACGACGGTCGATCGTCAAAATATGCCTCCAGAACGGTCCCTATCCCTTTTCAAAGCGGCTCAGGAGACCAGCTCAGGGCTTCGGGTTCCGCTCGACAGCACCTTCAGCGTCGTCAGATTCGACGGCGCAGGAGGGACTGGTGAGGCCGACCCCGACGACCCCGAGCAGAGAAACGATGACGATGTCACAGACGCAGTTGGAATTGGCTTTGACTTTGAGTTCTATGGCAATACATACAATGACATATTTATAAACAACAACGGAAATATAACGTTTGGTGAAGCAAAGGCTGATTTTAACCCTGCTGGATTTCCGTCCGAGGAGTACAGAATGGTAGCCCCTTTTTGGGCCGACGTAGATACTCGAAATAACGAAAGCGGGACCGTATATCGTCGAACCGACCCTAATCAAGTAGTTATAACCTGGAATCAGGTCGGTTACTTTAAGAAAAATGCAGATAAGCTAAATACTTTTCAGGTAATAATAAGCAATGGAGATGGGGCCGATGTGCCTACCGGGAAAAACGTCTGCTTTTCTTATGCCGAAATGCAGTGGACTACGGGCGACGCCTCAGGAGGGAGTGATGGATTCGGGGGGTCTCCTGCAACGGTGGGGGTGAACAAAGGAGATGGCTCTACCTTCGCCCTGCTTGGAAGATTTGACCAGCCCGGTGACAGCTACGATGGACCCGGGGGGGATACCGACGGAGTCGACTATCTTGATAACCGACAGGTCTGCTTTAATACGGAAACGGGGTTGGACAACCTTCCTCCTACTGCACAGAACCTCCCCACCGGTCCTATTTCTGTTGGGGAGGGTAACACCGTCTCCGGAAGTTTCGAATTTTTGAGTCCAGAGTCAGGTCAA
Source organism: uncultured Salinivenus sp. (assembly GCA_964564875.1). Classification (GTDB taxonomy): domain Bacteria; phylum Bacteroidota; class Rhodothermia; order Rhodothermales; family Salinibacteraceae; genus Salinibacter. Next base: position 8,727 of record CAZMDV010000021.1, on the reverse strand, counting down.
GTTACCTCAGTGTCCGTAAGTGGCCAACCCTCAAACTTTGAGGCTACAACGACAGAGGGGAATCCGGCGACGATCGAATACACGTTCACGCCCAGCAGCGAGCAAGCCGGGCAGTCGTTCACTGTCACGTTTACCGCAACGGACGACGGAGATCCGTCGCAATCTTCGACTGTCGACCTGACTTTCTTGACCCTGGAGTCCACCCTCACTCGGACCGTGGAGACGCCCGAGCGAGGAAGCCCTCTGGACATAAACGTGTCGGTGTCCGAAACCTTTGACGCCACGGAGGCGCAGCTTTTCTACCGCCGAGCGGGAGCGCCGGAGTTCCAATCGTTGTCTCTGGACCAAACGGGGACAGGGACCTACGAGGGGACGGTGCCTGGGGAGGCCGTGACCGAGAGGGGGCTGGAGTACTATGCTCTC